>NZ_KB912884.1 GCF_000383875.1 Caldibacillus debilis DSM 16016
AAAGACAGACAAAGGAGCGTCCGAAAACAGCGGGAAGCCCGGAAAATCGTAAAGATGAGCGCAATATTGCATGAGAGAACCCGGCCATCAGTCGGGGTGCGGCACGGATCGATCGCGGTATACACGTGCAATTCAAGTGCCGTAGGAAGATTGCGGAAGGTCATCCATAATGGCCAACATTACTGACACTTCCGGAATCGATTTACAGGAACTGGCAAAAACATTAGTTGTGGTGTACAAAATGAGGGCGCCTGAATTATTGATCTGATAACCATCCCGAGAAAATCTTGACACATACCTCTTTTTTCGGCAAGTTGAAAAAAGGACGGAAAACATTGATAATAGTATTGATTGACGGCACATGCCGACGGGATTCAGGAATTGGAGGAGTTCAGAATTGGAAATCGTCTTTCTTGGAACGGGGGCCGGTATGCCCGCGAAGCAGAGAAACGTGACATCCATCGCCTTGAAAATTTTGTCCAAGGGAGCCATTTGGCTTTTTGACTGCGGCGAAGGGACACAGCATCAATTGCTGCACACGTCGCTGAAACCGCGGAAGATCGAGAAAATCTTCATCACCCATTTGCACGGAGACCATATTTTCGGATTGCCGGGGCTGCTCGGCAGCCGTTCCTTTTTGGGAGGGGAAGAGCCGCTTACGGTCTACGGCCCGCCGGGGATCCGTTCCTTTATCGAGACCTCCCTTTCCGTCAGTTCCACCCGCCTGAAGTATGATCTTTCCGTCGTCGAGATCGGGGAAGGAACCGTTTACGAGGACGACCAGTTCATCGTGGAGGCGAAAAGGCTGGATCATGCCGTTTTAACCTTCGGCTACCGCATTGTCGAAAAAGACCAGCCGGGCACGCTCTTGGTCGACAAGCTGATGGCGTTGGGCATTCAGCCGGGACCGATTTACAAGCGGATCAAATCGGAGCCGACCGTCCGGCTGGACGACGGAAGGGTTCTCGATTGCTCCGAATTTATCGGCCCGCCCAAAAAGGGGAGGATCGTGGCCATTTTGGGGGATACCCGCCCCTGTGAAAACGGGGTGGCCTTGGCCAAGGATGCCGACCTGGTCATCCACGAAGCGACCTTTGAAAAAAAAGCGGAAAGCCTGGCCGCCGAATATTTTCATTCCACGACCCGGCAGGCGGCGGAGATCGCCAAAAAAGCCAACGCGAAGGCGCTGTGTTTAACCCATATCAGTTCCAGGTACGAATTGAAAGACAATCCCCTTTTGGAAAGGGAAGCGAAGGAAATCTTTCCGAATTCGACGGTCGCCAAGGATTTTAAAAAAATCCTCATCCCGGTAAAAAAGGACCGGCATTGAAAAGCCGGTCCGGTTTTTATCACGGGGCAAAGGAACGATGCTCCTTTTTGGCCGGCCGCGATGCCCGCCGGATCTTTCCCGGATTTTGCGAAGAAGGCCCTTGTTTGCGCGAAGGGTTTCTTTTTTTTTCGGAAAGAAGTTTTAAAATCCGTCGATTTTCCTTTTTCATTGCCGGCGAAAGAATGGCGAAAATTTTGTGAACTATTTCACTAATCTATTTACTTTTTCTCCCGTTGTTTTTATAGTAAAAATAGAGAATAAATTTTTTTGGATAATAGGGACAAAAAATGTCCTAAAGGGACATATGTTGACCAACAGAATCGGAAAGACTTGCGGACGGCAATGTTCGCCAAACCCTTTAAGGATATTGACCAAAAGAATCGGACGGAAATTCTCCCGTGTTTAATTCCGGTTCACGGGATGAAAATAAAAATGTTGGTGAAGGAGGAAAAAGGATGAAATTGCAAGGGAAAGTGGCCATCGTCACCGGTGCTGCGGTCGGGATCGGAAGGGCGGTCGCCGAATTGTTCGCCAAGGAAGGGGCGAAGGTGGTTTTAACGGACATTAAGGAAAAGGAAGGAATGGAAGCGGCAAAAAGCATAAACGGCCATTCCGGCGAAGCCCTGTTTATCCGCCATGACGTTTCCAAGGAAGACGAATGGATCCGGGTCGTCAACGAAACGATGGAAAAGTACGGGACGATCGACATCTTGGTGAATAACGCCGGCGTCTATTATATTTGTCCCCTGGCGGAAACGACCTTGGAAAAATGGAATTGGCTGATGGGCATCAATGTCACAGGCGTATTTTTGGGCATGAAACATGTCTTGCCGATTATGGCCAAAAACCGGAAAGGATCGGTCATCAATTTAAGCTCGGTCGCCGGACTGGGCGGCGCCGCCGGGCATTGCCTGTACGGGGCGAGCAAGGGAGCGGTGCGGATCATGACCAAGGATGCGGCGGTCGAATACGGCCCGTTTAACGTCCGCATTAATTCCGTCCATCCCGCCTATATCCATACGGCCATGGCGGAATACGGAGCGGAGCAGGCCAAAACGGATGTCGAGAAATTGGGAGAAAATTATCCCCTCGGCAGAATCGGAAAACCTGAAGAAGTGGCCAAAGCCTGCCTGTTTTTGGCTTCCGACGATTCCTCGTTCATCACGGGAGAAGAAATGGTTATTGACGGCGGCATGACGGTCAAGCTGTAACGGTACGGGCTCATTCCGGGAAGCGGCGGACAGATGCGGAAAAACCCCGATGCGGAAGGATGAAAGAGGGTTGCGCCCTTTCTTCCTCCGCGATCGGGGTTTCGTTTATGACTCAAATCCAGCCGCGCCTGTATTGTTCGGGGGCCTCAAGCGGATGGCCCAATTCCTTTGCGGCATGGTACGGCCAATAGGGGTTCCGCAGCAGTTCCCTACCCAAAAAGATGAGATCCGCCCGGCCGTTTTGCAAAATTTCTTCCGCCTGGAGGGGAGAAGTGATGAGGCCGACGGCTCCGACGGGGATATCCGCTTCCCTTTTGATCTTTTCCGCAAAAGGAACTTGGTAGCCGGGATAAACGCGGAATTGCGCGTCCGGAACGACGCCCCCCGAACTGACGTCGATCAGGTCGACGCCCAATTTTTTCAGCTGTTTCGCGATTTCCACATAATCATCGGCCACAAGGCCTCCCGCATGGTGGTCGGAGGCGGAGATGCGGACGAACAGCGGCCCGTCCCAAACGGTTTTTACTTCCCCGATGATTTCGAACAGCAGCCGGCACCGGTTTTCCGACGTTCCTCCGTAGGCGTCCTTCCGCTGATTCGTCAGCGGGGATAGAAACTGATTGATTAAATATCCGTGGGCGGCGTGGATCTCGATCACGTCAAATCCGCTTTTTTTCGCCCGTTCCGCCGCATCTTTAAAGGCTTTGACGGTCCGCCGGATGTCGTCTCTTGTCATTTCCTTCGGAAGCTTGTATTCATCGGAAAAACGGAGGGGAGAAGGCGCGAAAATGTCGCCGTTTTTCACCCTGGCCTTCCTTCCGGCATGGGCCAGCTGGATGCCGGCCTTGGCCCCGTATTGTTTGATGGCCGATACGAGCTTCGCCAAACCTTCGATATGGGCATCGCTCCAAATGCCCAAATCCCGGTCGCTGATCCTTCCCTCCGGAAGCACGCCGGTGGCTTCCAAAATAATGAGCCCCACCTTTCCGACGGCCCGCGAGGTGTAGTGGGTAAAGTGGAAATCGCCGGGTTTTCCGTCTTCCTCGAAGCAGGAGTACATGCACATCGGGCTCATCACGATCCGGTTGGGAAAGGTGACGTTTTTGACCGTATACGGTTCGAATAACTTGACTGCCATCATGTTGACCTCCTTCGGCACATGGAATCTGATGGTAATTATAACATTGCTTCCGCTCGGTTCAAACGATCTGATTTCTTCAGCCAAACTTTTTTCAAAAAGCGCCGGATTTCCCGGGAGAACGGAAGGGGATGGGGGACGCTTGTTCTCCTTTGCCTGCGGGAAGGGATTCGGCAAAAACCTTCCGGCGTCCCGCGGGAATGTCCGGCATGTTCAACGGTTGGGCCATCATTTTCACATTTTTGTTCAACATGGGAAGAAATTTGTCCGGCATGGAAAAAAGAACCGTCATTCGGGAAAAAACGTCCATCATCACGGGAAAAATGTCCATCATTCCTCCCGTTGTCCAACATCCGTTTGCGGTTTGTCCAAAATCAGGGCACTGATGGCAAACGTTGGTTTGCAGGAGGAGGCGGACGAACGGATACCGGGAATTCTCCATTTGCTTGCCCGCCGATGTCCATGGGCTGTCAGAAAACATTTGAGAAACATCTTCCGGATGCGCCATGTATGAACGGGAAAGGGGAGCCGCCTGCAATGGCGAATGGCTGGACGAGGCTGCCGCCGCAGCCCGTCGGCAAACGGCCCCGGCGCCGCTCGGAGCCTGGAAACTTTCGGTATTTGTTTTTCTATGATAAAGTAATAATTTAGGAAGAAGATTTTGACATTGGATATAAAGTTAGGGGAATGCATATGGCGGAATGGTGCGGTAACATCGCGAAGATCTCCTTGCCGACGCCCTTTCCCGTCGGCGATGTGAATGTTTATGTCGTAAAAGGGGAGGCGCTCACGCTGATCGATGCCGGGGTGAAAACGGAAGCGGCCTGGCAAAGGTTCACGGAAGAATTGGGCAGCCTCCGTTTAAAGCCCGAAGACATCGAACAGGTCGTTCTGACCCACCATCACCCGGATCATACCGGACTGGTGGATTTTTTGCCTCAGGCGAAAGTGTACGGCCACACCCTTTGCCAGCGGTGGCTGGTCCGCGATGAAAGCTTTTTGCAGGAGTATCGCGATTTTTATCGCGGGCTGTTTGAAGCGCTGTCCGTTCCCCCGGAACTGATGGGAAATTTGCGGAGGATGGAAAAGACGCTGGACTTTGCCGGAAACCGCCCGCTGGACGGGACGCTGGCGGAAGGGATGGAAGTGGACGGCCTACCCGGCTGGTTTGTCATCGAAACCCCCGGCCACGCCCAAAGCCATATCAGCTTGTGGAACGAAAAGGAAGGGGTGCTGATCGGGGGCGACCATATTCTCGCGACCATCTCTTCCAACCCGATGCTGGAACCGCCTGTCTCCCGGGGCGCGGAACGCCCGAAACCCCAGCTCCAGTACAATGCCTCGCTGAAAAAAATCAAAGGGTACCCGGTCCGGCTTGTTTTCAGCGGACACGGCCAGGAAGTGCGCCACGTCCACGCCTTGATCGACCGGCGGATTTTGCGCCAGCACGAACGGGCGATGCATGTGAAGGAGATGCTGGAAGACCGGGCTTTGACCGGGTTTGAAATATGCAAAAACCTTTTCCCGCAGGCCTACGAACGGGAATTGGGCTTAACCATGTCGGAAACCGTGGGGCAGCTCGATTATTTGCAATCCATCGGGGCCATCCGCGTCGAGGAAGGAGAAAAGGGAGAGAAATATTTCCGGGCAGCCGTTTGATTTCCAAAAAAAGCGGGGAAAAATCCCGGGCGTTGGCCGGTTTTCGGGGGCGGACGGCAAGGGTTCCGCCGCCGGATGCCGGCTTTTGCGGGTTCCTGCCGCCTTCCGTTTCAACCGGCCGTTTGCGGGCCGATCGTCCTTTTCGGGAGCTTTTCGTCTGCGCAGGCGTACGGCAGCCTGCGAAAACTGTCTTTACCGGGGGAGGATAGGAAAATGAACGATCGTTTGCGGGGGAAAACGGTGATCATTACGGGAGCGACCGGCGGCCTCGGGGAACAGATCGCCGTCCGCTGCGCCGAAAGCGGGGCGCGTCTCGTTTTAATCGCAAGAAACGGGGAAAAACTCGAGCGGATGAAAAGAGAGCTTGGGGACCGGTTTTCCGTCTCCGTCTCGGCTTATGCCGCGGACCTCGCCCGCCGGGAGGAAATCGAAGCCCTTTTTCCAAAAATCGAACGGGAAACGGAAACCGTCGATTGTTTGGTCAATAATGCCGGGTTCGGCCTTTTTAAGACGACCCAGGACATCACGATGGAAGAAGCGGAAAACATGTTTGCCGTCAACGTCTTCGCCCTGATGGCGTTGACCAAATTCGTTCTTCCGGCGATGCTGAAACAAAGAAGCGGCCACATCATCAACATCGCCTCCCAAGCGGGGAAAATCGCCACGCCGAAGGCCGGGGTTTACGCCGCGACGAAGAGCGCCGTTTTAAGCTTTACCGACAGCCTGCGGATGGAAGTGAAAGGAACCGGCGTGTTCGTGACCGCCGTCAATCCCGGTCCGATGGCTACCCGCTTTTTTCAGACGGCGGATCCGTCCGGAACCTACGTGGCCAATTTGGGCCGGTGGATTGTTCCCGCCGAGAAGGTGGCCGAAAAAATCGTCGGCCGGATGTTGACGGACACCCGGGAGATCAACATCCCCGTTCCCATGAATCTCGCCGCCAAGCTCTACGCCCTCTTTCCTTCCCTCGTGGAAAGGGTCGGAAAGAAGGCCTTTTATAAAAAATAGCCGGCGGCTTGAAACGCGTTTTCCGATCATGGGGGCTGTCCCGAGGGCCGGCAAAGCGGCCTTTTGCGGACGGCCTTCAGCTTTTTTGTCAATATTTTCCCTTCCCAAAGGAACTGTTTCTTCCCATCTCCGCGTATCTCCCCTTTTCTTTTCATTTGCGGCGGTTTGCTGCCGATTTTTCAAATTGTTCTTTGCCATGGCGGGAAAGCTTTTGACAGGGATTCCATAAACTTCTAATTGAAATATTTAACATAGTTATTTAAAATATGAATAAAATAAAACCGAACATATGTTTGCTTTCGGGTGAGGAAAATGGCCAATTTCCGTGAAGCGCAGCCCCCCGTGAATTACGAACGAATGCCGCAAAAGCGCATTTTATGCATCGACATGAAAAGCTTTTATGCAAGTTGCGCGGCCGTCATGGAAGGCCTCGATCCGCGCGAATGCTACCTGGCCGTCGTCGGGGACGAACAAAGGATGGGAAGCGTCGTTCTGGCGGCCACGCCGAGGCTGAAAAAGGACTTCGGCATAAAAACCGGTTCCCGGCTGTATGAAATCCCCAAAGATCCGCGCATCCGCATCGTCGAGCCGAAGATGTCCGTTTATATGCGGGTATCCATGGAAATTACCCGGCTGTTCCACCGCTACGTGCCGAAGGAGGCGATCCATGTTTACAGCGTCGACGAAAGTTTCCTTCAGCTGGACGGAACGGCCCGGCTCTGGGGAGAAGCTTATGCGGTGGCGGAACAAATCAAGGATGAACTGGAGCGGGAGTTTCAGCTTCCCTGTTCGATCGGCATCGGCCCGAACATGCTGATGGCCAAGCTGGCCCTCGATTTGGAGGCGAAAAAAACGGGGATCGCCCTGTGGACTTATGAGGATGTGCCGAAAAAATTGTGGCCGGTCGCACCGCTTCGGGAGATGTGGGGGATCGGCAGCCGGCTGGAAAGACGGTTGAATAACCTCGGCATTTTCTCTGTCGGTCAGCTTGCCAATTACGATTTGAAGAAACTGGAGGAAAAATTCGGCATCATCGGCAATCAGCTGTACTACCACGCCTGGGGCGTCGATTTGTCGGAGATCGGCGCTCCGATCATGGAAGGACAGATCAGCTTCGGAAGAAGCCAAATCCTCCTGCGGGATTACAAAAAGGAAGAGGAGATTCGCTGCGTGATTCTGGAAATGTGCGAAGAGGTAGCGCGGCGGGCGAGAGAGCACGGGATGGCCGGAAGGACGATAAGCCTCGGCATCGGATACAGCGCCGATGAAGGCGGAGGCGGGTTTCACCGCGCGCGGACGGTCGGGGGGCCGACGAACGTGACGGCGGACTTGTACCACGTTTGTCTCGGGCTTTTCAAGGAGAATTACAGCGGGAAAACCGTCAGGCAGATCTCCGTCACCCTTTCCAATGTGGTTCCCGATCAGTTCATGCAGCTGGATCTGTTCGATCCGAACCGCTGGAAAAGAAGGCAGCTCGGGTATGCCATGGACCGCATCCGCCGGAAATACGGTTCCGGATCGCTGCTCCGGGCCGTGTCCTACACGGAGGCCGGAACGGGGCGGATCCGCGCCGGGCTGATCGGCGGGCATAAATCGTGACGGACCGCGCAGGAGCCGAAGAAAAAGCGATGACCGGCGACTGACCGGCGGATATGATGACGAGCCATTTTACGGAAGGGAAGGATTCCGATGATTCGCGACCGCGGCAGGATCAAATGGTCGGCGATGATGCTTCCGGAACATGTGAAAATGTTGCGGGAGTGGGCCGAGGAAGAAAAATGGGAGGAAGAAAAAACGGCCGATGAACAGGCCCGGGAAGAATGGGACGGGATTCTCTCCCAGGCCGTCGGGTCCCGGAGGAAGGTTCGCGTGAATTATTTCCGGAACCGGCGGTATGAAATGCTGACCGGAGTTGTGCGCCGGTCCGACCCCCTCGCCCGCACCATTGAGCTGGAAGCGGAGGGGAAAACCATTGTGTTGGAGCGGGAAAAAATCGCGGGAATCGATTGGGAATAATGGGAGATGGAGCGGATCCGGGCCGCCCGGCTGGGTGGCGGAACACCGGACGGCAGGGGAGAAAAGCCTCCGTCCGGCCGCCGGATTTCCGAGTCCTCATCCACTGCGGGATTCCCAAGCCCTTATCCGCCGCAGGATTTCCCGGGCGTGCTGCGTCCGCTTCCCGAAACGGGAATTTAATTTTGCGACAAAGGATTATTCCCTTTCTTCTACCCGGACGGCGGATTGAAAACCTTCTTTTTTATGGGTGCCGTCGCAAAAAGGTTTGTTTCCGGATTTGCCGCAGCGGCAAAGGTAAAATACGGGCTTTGTGGCAAAAACCTTTCCTTCCGCGTCCACCAGTTCCACTTCTCCCGAGACCCGCAGAGGTCCGTTATCGTTGACTTGGATTTGCGCCTTTGCCATCGGATTCATCCTTTCTAATATGATTTTTTAAAAAAAATCCGTGAAAAGAAAAAAAGATGAAGACAAAAACCAAAAATTATTGTATAATAATTACCGCTGACGCGAATAGGACATGGAGAAGTACCCAAGTGGCTGAAGGGGGCGCACTCGAAATGCGCTAGGGCGGTCATCACCGCCGCGTGAGTTCGAATCTCACCTTCTCCGCTACTACCGGAGGAAAACCCGCTGACGGGTTTTCCTCTTTAATTTTGCCCGAATAGAAGGGACCAATGGCTCAAAACATGCCTTTTGGCACGTTCCTCCGTTCGTTCCGCGATTTTTTCGCCCAAACAGGGAAATCAGACCGGGCTTTTCCCGGGGTTCGAGGAAAAATCGCCCGCCTGTTTCGGCGATGAACGGAATCGGACCCTTGAACCGATCCGGAGGAAACGGAGGAACCGATTTCCGGCCGGCGGGCGGCCAACCCTTGAGAAACAGATATCGGCGAAAGGGGGAGGGCTGCCGGCAAATCCTTCCTTCGGCGGAAAACCGGAAAAGGGGGGCCCCAGAAAAAGCGGAACCGCCCGACATCGGTAATTCCCCTGAAAAAATGGTTCCCGCCTCGCTTCAAAACGGGAAAACGCGGGGCCGCCGGATTCCTTTCAGCCGCCCCTTCGCAACCGGTAATCGGCCGATTCGACGGGGCGGCTGAGGAAGGGGGCGATCCCATCCACGGCCTCCGCCAATTTTTCCCGGTCGATGTTCGTCCGGATCCCCATCCGTTCCAACATGTACACCACGTCCTCCGTTGCCACGTTTCCCGAGGCGCCGGGGGCGAAGGGGCAGCCGCCAAGCCCGCCGGCCGAGGCGTCGAAACGGTCGATGCCCGCCTGCAAGGCCGCCAGAATATTCGCGAGCCCCATCTTCCGCGTATCGTGGAAATGGGCGGTCAACAGCAGGTCGGGAAAGCGTTCCTTCAATTTTTTGAACAGGGAATAGGATTCGTCGGGAGAAGCCATGCCGATCGTGTCCGCCACGCTCAGTTCATCGGCGCCGAGGGCGGCGAAGGCCTCGGCGAGCTGGACCGTTTTTTCCTCCGGCACCCTTCCTTCAAAGGGGCAGTAGAAGGCGGTGGAAAGGCAGACCCGGATGAAGCAGCCCTCCGCTTTCAAATCCTTGATTAACGGCGCCAGTTCATGAAGGCTTTCTTCCGTCGTCCGGTTGATGTTCTTTTGGTTGAAGGTGTCGCTCACCCCGACGAAGAAGGCGGCGGCCTTCGCCTTCGTCTTCCGGAAGCGCTCCACGCCCTTCCGGTTCGGGACCAAAATCAAGTTCCGGACAGGGTCCCCCTCGGAAATCACCGCTTCCACAACTTCCCCGGCGTCCTTCATTTGCGGCACCCATTTGGGCGAAACGAAGGACGTGACTTCCATCTCCCGGAAGCCCGCCCTTTTCAAGGCAAGAATAAAAGCGACCTTCCTTTCCGTCGGAACGAACCCCTTTTCGTTTTGCAGGCCGTCCCGCGGACCGACTTCAATGATCGTCACCGATCGGGGCAGATTGTTCATCCCTACCATCCTTTTTTCAAAAATTCGCTCCGGCCTTCGGGAGTTTTCAGGATTCGATGCGGTGCAGGCCGTAGATATTCGCCTTCGTCCTCTTCCTTATAAAGGCGTATTCTTCTTCGGTCAACGGCGGTTCTTCCGCCGCTTTTACGTTCTCCCGAAGCTGTTCCGGGGAACTCGCCCCGACGACGGCCGTCCCTGTCACCGGGTTCGCCCAGACGAAATGGAGGCTCGCCGCGGTGAAGCTCCGGTTTTCCCCGAGTTTCCTTTGCAGTTCGGGGAGCAATTTTTCCAGTTCGGGATAGGAATAATCGAGGTAACCGCTTTCCTTCGCCTGGCTGAGCTTTTCGGCATACCTGTCGGTCAACAGGCCTTTCGCCAGCGCCCCGCGGACGATCAGGCTGACCCCTTTTTCTTTCAGCATCGGAATCGCTTGTTCCTCCGGCCGCCGGTCGAGGATGCTGTACTGCATCATGACGGAGACGATGCGGGATTTCCGCAAATATTCCCGGATGACCGTCGGGCGGATGGAGGAGATGCCGTAATAGCGGATGACGCCTTCGTCGGCCAATTCTTCGAAGGCTTCGATCGTTTCGTCAATCGGATCGTCCATCGTCCCGCCGTGGAGCTGATAGAGGTCGATATAGTCCGTGCCGAGCCGCCGCAGGCTTTGTTTTACCGCTTCTTTGATGTATTTTTTCGACGGATCCCAATACCAGCCCGCTTTTCCTTCCTGCCAGCGGTTTCCCACCTTCGTGGCGATGATCACCTTGTCGCGGACCGGCTTCAGCGCCTTGCCGACGATCGTTTCGTTCACGCCGTAATCGTACAGGTCGGCGGTGTCAAAATAGTTGATCCCGAGTTCCAAGGCGGTTTCGATGATCGATCTCGCCCTTTTTTCGTCGGTTCCGAGCGACATGCATCCGAGCCCCAGTTTCGTCGGATAAAGGTCGGAATGGCCCAATCTTCGCTTTTCCATCCTCTTCGCCTCCCTTTGATCTTTATTTTAATCTTTGGCTCGCCTGGAAAACAAGGAGGAACGGGCAAAATCCGGCGGAAAGGGGCGGGCGCTTTTCCGGAAAAATTGCGGCGGGAAGTAGTTTTTCGGCATATTGCCTCCGACCGAAGGCGGCCGGAGGGACTGTTGATGGTTTGGCCGAGGCTCCGTCCGGAGCCGAACCATCAAGGGGGCCATGCGGCGGAAAAAGAGGCCTCTCCTTTTCCCCTTTAGACTTTTTCCCTCCGAAGTGGTATAAATGGTTTTAGGCAGCCTGCTTGGGTACGGATCTGAAAAACGGGAGTGAAAAGGATGGAAACCTACGAAGAAAAGACATTAAACCGGAAGACGATCTTTGAAGGGCGGGTGATTACCGTCCACTTGGATGAAGTTTCGCTGCCCGACGGAAAGACGAGCACGAGGGAGATCGTCGAGCATCCGGGGGCGGTTGCCGTCATCGCCTTTACCGACGAAGGCAAAATGGTCATGGTCCGGCAGTACCGGAAACCTCTGAACCGGGCGCTGGTGGAAATCCCGGCCGGAAAAATCGATCGGGGCGAACAGCCGGAAGCATGCGCCCGGAGGGAACTGGAGGAAGAAACGGGATATGTTTGCGCGAAGCTGACCCATCTCGTCTCCTTTTACACTTCGCCCGGATTTTGCGACGAAATCCTCCATATTTATTTGGCGGAAGGGCTGACGAAAGCGGAAGGGCGGCATCTCGACGAGGACGAATTCCTCGACCTGCTGGAGGTCACCTTCGAGGAAGCGGAAAACCTGGTAAAGAAGGGCGAGATCATGGACGCAAAGACGATTTACGCCTGGCAATACTGGAAAGCTTTGCGGGAGACGGGGAAATAGATGGAACGGAAATTCGCCGATCTCCATATCCACATCGGCCGGACGAAGACGGGCCGGCCGGTGAAGATCACCGGCGCCAAAACGTTGACGCTGACGAATATTTTGCATACGGCCAAAAACCGGAAAGGGATCGACATCGTCGGCGTCATCGACTGCCATTCCCCGGAAGTGATTGCGGAAATCGGGGAGCTGATGGAACGGGGGCAGTTGATCGAACGGGGAGAGGGCGGGCTGCTATTCGAGGAAAAGATTTTGCTCATCCCCGGGAGCGAGGTGGAGGTCCATGACCGCTTTTCCCGCGGCCCGATCCACGCCTTATGCTATTTCCCGACATTGGAAAGGATGAAGCAGTTTTCCGAATGGCTTTCGGGGCAGGTAAAGAACATCCATTTGAGCTCGCAAAAAATTCGGGCGACGGGCAGACAATTGCAACGGACGGTCAAGGAACTGGACGGGCTGTTCATCCCCGCCCACGTGTTCACCCCGTTCAAAAGCCTGTTCGGCAAAGGGGTTGAGAAAAATCTGGCGGAAGTTTTCGACCCGGACGCCGTCGACGCCGTAGAGCTGGGCCTCAGTTCCGACACCGCCATGGCCGACGGTCTGAAACAGCTGCACCGCTATCCCTTTTTGTCCAACTCCGACGCCCATTCCCTCGGGAAGATCGCCAGGGAATACCAGGCCCTTGCCGTCGCTTCCTTAAGTTTTTCCGAGACGGTGAAGGCGATCAAAGGGCAGGGGGGAAGGAGGATTTTGGCCAATTACGGCCTGAACCCGCTGCTGGGAAAATATTACCGGACCGTCTGCGCCTCCTGCCTCCAACCCTCCGCCCCTTCGGGCAGATGCCCCCGCTGCGGTTCCGACAAGATCATCCCCGGCGTCAGCGACCGGATCCGGGAGCTGTCCGACGCCGGGGAAAGGCCCGCGAGGCCCCCTTATATCCACCAGGTGCCTTTGGAGTTTTTGCCGGGAATCGGCGCGAAGACCCTGGAAAAATTGTTGGAACGCTTCCATACGGAAATGGCCGTTTTGCATGACGCCCGGGAGGAGGAACTGCTGGAGGTCCTTCCGGAACGGACGGTTTCCTTTATTCTGAAGGCGCGGCGGGGAGAGCTCCCGATTGCAGCCGGCGGCGGGGGAAGATACGGAAAAGTGGCCGGCGGATGATCTTTCTCGAATCTTTTAAACCTTCCTTCTTTTTTCGCATACTCATCTCTCATTTTTCATAAAATCTAGTAAACGAAAGGGAAGGAAGGTTGCCATGGGAACTCTGCAGCGGAGAAACCGGTTGGCCGGGCATTTGCGCGAGCATGCTTCCATGTACATCTTTCATACGGTGCTCTTGGTGATGGGGGTCATATTCGGGGCCGTCATCGTCAACAGCCTGAGCGCAACCCAAAAGCAGGATCTCTTTTATTTTATCAATGAATTTTTTGTCCAAATGAAGAACGGGGAGATCGTATCCGCAAAGGAGGTCTTTTCCCATACCCTCGCCTATAACAGCAAATTTATCGGGATCATTTGGCTCCTGGGCATTTCCATGATCGGGCTGCCGATCATTTTGGTGATGCTGTTCCTCAAAGGGATGGTCGTCGGTTTCACCGTCGGGTTTTTGGTGCAGCAGATGGGCCTGTCCGGCTTTTTATTGTCGGTGGCCGCCGTCCTTCCGCAGAACTTCATCGCCCTGCCGGTGTACATTTTCGTCGTCGTTGCCGCCGTCGCCTTCAGCCTGCAAATGATCAAAAAATTGTTCGTCAAGCGCTTTTACCAGCCCTTCGCCCCGATGCTCCTCCGGTATATTCTCGTTTACGGGGCGGCAAATCTTCTCCTGTGCGCCGCCGCCGTCATCGAAGGCTATCTCACGCCCCTCCTCATGCGGGCCGTTTTGTCCTTGTTCCATCACTGATTATCAAATAAAATAATTTTTATGTTAGAATAATTATAAAGTCTAATTTAAAATTATTTCAGTTTGCAACTTGGCGGTGTTTTGATATAATGAAAATACATTGGCGAGGGAGGGGCAAATGGATGGAAAATCGCCTGGATCGGATCAAAAAACAATTACATACAGCCAGTTACAAGCTGACCCCTCAACGGGAAGCAATCGTCCGGGTTTTGCTGGAACACGAAGCCGAGCATTTGAGCGCGGAGGACGTGTACCTCTACATTAAAGAAAAATCCCCGGAAATCGGCCTTGCTACCGTTTATCGCACGCTGGAGTTGCTGACCGAACTGAAAATCGTCGATAAAATTAATTTCGGAGACGGGGTTTCCCGGTACGATCTGAGGCAGGAAGGCGCCAAACATTTCCATCACCATCTCGTTTGCATCGAATGCGGCTCCGTGGAAGAAATTCAAGAGGATTTGCTCGGGGAAGTGGAAGAGATCGTGGAAAAGAACTGGCATTTCCAGATCATCGACCACCGGCTGACGTTCCACGGCATCTGCCGCCGCTGCCAGGAAAAAGCGACGGGCGGCGAAAAAAATAAGAAAGCCGCCTCCATCTGACGGTTGTCTTTCCGGCGAAAAGGCCTTCCGGAAAGGAACCGCAGCAGTAAGTCGTAAAATTTGCTGTCCGCTAAATATCCGGTCCTGCTTTGCCGGAAAGGAACCGGAGCAGTAAGCATGCGAATATGCTTACTTTTTTTTTGCCCGAAAATCCCCCGCGCCGGCGCCGGCAAGCCGCCGCCCCGGAAGACAGGTATAAGATTCGCCGGTTTTGGCATAGGCTGTATTAAAAACTGCGGACAAAGGGTGCGGGAAGATGAAAAAAATGTTGGCGATTCTTTGGCAAACCTTGAAGGTGTTCATCCTCTTTTTGGGATGTACGATTTTCTTCTACTATGCTATGATGTGGGTGAACGAGGAATATCAAAACCGGCACCGCTACGACGAACCGGAAGGAGATGCGGTCAAGGTCTCCATTGAATCGGGAGGCTTTGAAAGCGACGATCTTTTCCAGCGATTATTCCTGTTTTATCTGATAGGGGAGTAAAAAAGTGGACGATCATATCCGGGATTTTCTCCATTTTTTGACCGTGGAAAAGGGACTGGCGGAAAATACGATCGAGGCTTACCGGCGGGACTTGAAAAAATACGCCCTGTTTTTGAAGGAAACGTTCCAGATCGCCGATCCGAAGGAGATTACGAGAATCCATATTTTGCAGTTCCTGGGGAAGTTGAGAGGGGAAGGGAAATCGACGAAGACCCTCGCCCGCCACATCGCATCCATCCGATCCTTCCACCACTTTTTATTGCGGGATCGCATCGTGGACACCGATCCGACCCTCCACATCGATTCGCCGAAACCGGAAAGGAATTTGCCCCGCGTTTTAAATCAAAAGGAAGTCGAACAGCTGTTGAATTCGCCGGATTTGTCGACGGAATACGGCATCCGCGACAAGGCGATGCTGGAACTGCTGTACGCGACGGGAATGCGGGTCAGCGAGCTCGTCCGGTTGAATTTGGACGATGTCTATCTGTCCATGGGCTTTGTGCGCTGCATCGGAAAGGGGAACAAGGAACGGATCATTCCCCTCGGCAAACATGCCGCCCGCGCCGTTGAAAACTACTTGCGGCATTCCCGGCCGAAGTTGGCGAAGAAGCGGCAGACCGAGGCGCTGTTTTTGAACCATCACGGCCAAAGGCTCACCCGTCAAGGCTTTTGGAAAATTTTGAAGCAGCTGGCGGAAAAAGCGGGGATCAAAACGCCCCTGACCCCGCACACCCTCCGCCATTCCTTCGCCACCCACCTTTTGGAGAACGGGGCCGACCTGCGGGCCGTCCAGGAAATGTTGGGGCACGCGGACATCTCCACGACGCAAATCTATACCCATGTGACGAAGACGAGAATAAAAGATGTCTATCGAAAATATCATCCCCGGGCGTAGGTTTTTTGCGGGGAACGGGGCGCGCCCGGCCGCGAGCGCGGGGAAGTCCCGATGAATCCGGCCCCATGGGCCTTTTTTCCCCCGCCGAAAACCGGGAGGTGCCGCCCGAAAGGCGCAAGGCAGGGGGCCTTTCGAATTTAGGGGGCGTACAGGACTTCCCGTTCCGACGGCAAACCTTCCTAAGGCATGGCCGAATTTTATCCGGCGTATTCCGGCTCCTTTTATGCGGATGGGAAAGCGGTGCGAGCGGTTGAAGATTTCCGGAAAGATTTTGTCAGAAATCGTTCAACCGTTTTTTCTTGTTTTCGTTTTTGCGAACCGGCTATTATAAAGGAGGAATGGTTTTTCCATCCGTTGTTCCGACGGAAGATTCTATGGAAAGGCGGTTTCAGCGATGAAATATAAAAGGGTGTTTTTGATCGTCATGGATTCGGTCGGGATCGGCGAGGCGCCCGATGCGGCCGAATTTAACGACGCCGGCGCCGATACCCTCGGGCATATCGCCGAAAAGATGAACGGGCTGAACATGCCGAACATGGCGAAGCTGGGATTGGGCAATATCCGGGAAATCAAAGGGATCCCGAAGGCGGAGCGGCCGCTGGCTTTTTATACGAAAATGAAGGAGGCCTCCGCCGGGAAAGACACGATGACCGGCCACTGGGAAATCATGGGGCTCCGCATCGATACCCCGTTTCAAGTGTTTCCCGAAGGCTTCCCCGACGAATTGATCAGGGAAATCGAGAGGAGAACCGGCCGCAAGGTCATCGGAAACAAGCCGGCAAGCGGGACGGCGATCATCGAAGAGCTGGGGAAGGAACATATGGAAACGGGGGCGCTCATCGTTTATACGTCCGCCGACTCGGTTCTGCAAATCGCCGCCCATGAAGAAATCGTCCCCCTTGAAGAGCTTTACAAAATTTGCGAAATCTGCCGGGAGCTGACCCTGGACGAAAAATACCGGGTGGGCCGGGTGATCGCCCGTCCCTTCGTCGGGACCCCGGGGCATTTTGTCCGGACGGCCAACCGTCACGATTACGCTTTGAAGCCCTTCTCCCGCACCGTGATGAACGAACTGAAGGACGCCGGCTTTGAGGTGATCGCCATCGGCAAGATTTCCGATATTTACGACGGCGAAGGCGTAACGAAGCATATGCGCACCGTCTCCAACATGGACGGGATGGACAAGCTTTTGCAATCGATGGACATGGAATTTACCGGCCTCAGCTTTTTGAATCTGGTGGATTTTGACGCCCTTTACGGCCATCGCCGCGATCCGATCGGATACGGAAAGGCGTTGGAGGAATTCGACGCCCGGCTCCCGGAAGTGTTCGCGAAATTAAGGGATGACGACCTGCTGATCATCACGGCGGACCACGGCAACGACCCGGTCCATCACGGGACGGACCATACGCGGGAATACGTTCCCCTCCTCGTTTACGCGAAGACGATGAAAGAAGGAAGGGAATTGCCCCTCCGGGAAACCTTCGCCGATGTCGGGGCGACGATCGCGGATAATTTCGGGGTGAAACTGCCCCGATACGGGAAAAGCTTTTTGCAGGAAATTTCCAGTTGAAAAGGGCGGTGACGAGTATGAGGATGGTGGACATCATTGAAAAGAAGCGGGACGGCTTCGCCTTATCGACGGAAGAAATCCGTTTTTTCATAAGGGAATATACGGCCGGCCATATCCCCGATTACCAGGCGAGCGCCCTGCTGATGGCCATTTATTTTCGCGGGATGGACGAGCGGGAACGGCGGGATTTGACGCTTGCCATGGTGGAATCGGGGGACCGGGTCGACCTTTCCCGGATCGGCGGAATCAAGGTTGACAAGCATTCAACCGGCGGCGTCGGCGATACCACGACGCTGATCCTGGGTCCCTTGGTCGCTTCCGTCGGGGTGCCCGTGGCGAAGATGAGCGGAAGGGGGCTGGGGCATACCGGCGGGACGATCGACAAACTGGAATCGATCCCGGGCTTTCATGTGGAAATCGCCAACGAGGAATTCATCCGCCTCGTGAACGAAAACCAAATCGCCGTCGTCGGCCAAAGCGGGAATTTAACGCCGGCCGACAAAAAGCTGTACGCCCTCCGGGACGTTACCGGGACGGTGGAAAGCATCCCCCTGATCGCCAGCTCCATCATGAGCAAAAAGATTGCGGCGGGGGCCGACGCCATCGTTTTGGATGTGAAAACCGGTTCCGGGGCTTTCATGAAATCCTTGGACGACGCCCGCCTGTTGGCGAAGGCGATGGTGGACATCGGGAACCGGCTGGGCAGGAAAACGATGGCCGTCATTTCCGATATGAGCCAGCCGTTGGGCTATGCCGTCGGCAACGCCCTGGAAGTCAAGGAAGCGATCGAAACGTTGAAGGGACATGGACCCGAGGACTTGACGGAACTTTGCCTGACGCTGGGAAGCCAGATGGTGTGCCTGGCCCAAAAGGCGGCAACGCCGGAGGAAGCCCGGAACATTTTGCAGGAAGCGATCGCCTCCGGCAAGGCCCTGGAGAAGATGAAAACGTTCGTTCAAGCCCAGGGGGGAGACGTCCGGGTGATCGAGGATCCTGAACGGCTTCCGAAAGCCAAATACCAAACGGCGCTGAAAGCGGAAAAAGCGGGATGGGTGGAAGCGATCGTTGCGGAAAAAATCGGCCATGCGGCCATGCTTTTGGGGGCCGGCAGAACGACGAAGGATTCCGCCATCGACCTGTCCGTCGGGATCGTCCTCCATAAAAAGGTGGGGGACCGGGTGGAAAAGGGCGAGCCCCTGCTTACGGTCCACGCGAACCGGGAAGACATCCGGGAGGTGCTCCGCCTGCTGGAAGAAAATATCCGCATCGCGGAAACCCCCGTTACCCCTCCGCCCCTGATCTACGAAATCATTTCGTAGCCGGACGGCCGCGGGGATTTCCCCCGTAATCGACCGTAATCGCCGGAGCAGGCCGGACGCCCGGCGGCTCCGGCACGGGCTGTGGAATGAAAAATGGTTTTTTCCGGAGGGCTGTTCCAAAAGGTCCGTAAAACGACCTTTTCCGGACGCCCTTCTGTTTTTGTTTTCTCAAAGGATCTGCTTCAGTCTCCGTATGTATTCCTTTTTTTCAGTGGGGAGGCGGTTCGCCGCCCGTTTTTTCAAATGCGGGCAACACAAATAAGCCCCATTTCTTTTTGGGAGCCACGGTTTCGACCGCTTCCGGCGTGATCGGTGAAGCTTCAGCTTTTCTTGAAAGTCCCTGCTTGTTCCGCCTTTTTTCTTTCGCCATTTGTTCAAGTGCGGCGACGATTCGCTGGAATTTCTTCTCCAACTTCTGATCGTCCTTTTCTATGGATTTGCGCCAAACGAATGCGCATTGGTTGGCATCGGCTCCGTTTTTCGTTCCATCCGGAAAATGATGCTCCGGTTTCACGAGCCCTTCTTGAAGCAAAAGATCGATGGAGAATAGATTTCGTAAATGACATCTTTCATCCGTTTCGGCGGAATTCGGTTGACTTTGAGAACATCCGATGTTTGATCACCGGATCGCCATATAAAATCAATGTATTCTTTCAACTGCCTTTCGACTTGGCGGGGGGAATAGATCCGATTGGCGAAAATATGCGGGATGACTTTCCTCATCGGATCGCAGGCCGGGCGGTTTCTCCGCCAGGAGAGAGGATAACGAAGGGACCCGGATCCATTTGTTTGGGGTTGAAAATATCAATATCCTTGGAAATATAAATTAAGAAAACCGTCCTTTTTTGGCAGGGTTGTGGTGACTCTATTAAGCCAAAACAGAACGGTTTTCTTCTTTATTTTTGCCAAAAAAGCGGCCCAAAGGGGAACGCTATGCGAACCCTTTGGGGACCGCCTCTTAAACGATGAGTTCTGCCTGCATGATTTTTATTTTTATGTCTTTTCACCGACGACAAGCCCCAACGACAACCAGCGGCCTCCGTCCTGCAGGATCAATTCCTTTTCTCCATCGTGATACCGCAAGTTATCCACCCACCACTGATCGCCTTCTTCAAAATAATAGCTTTCCGTGACGGATAACCCATGACGGAGGAATAACTCACGATTCCAGTCAACGGTTCGGAAAAGCCGCTCGAAAATCCGGATTTGTTCAAAATGAGCCCAATCAGGCGGCACCGGAATCGGTCGGCACATGGGTTCAGCGATACCGGTCCGCGCCCCGCGCCTGGCAACCCGAATCATTTCGGACAAAGCCAACGGGCGTTCGTTTCCGATCATCTCAAATGAGCCGATACTAAATACGGCATCAAAAGTGTTATCAGCAAAAGGCAGGTGTTGCGCGTTAACGGCAAGTGCCGGAACTTGATTCGCAAACCCCTGGTTCGGAAGCATATTCGTGGATGGTATGGAGATCTTCCCAGGGTTCAAGGGTTACTACAGTTCCAGTGTTTTGCCAGGACAGCGGTAACTTGGCCGGTTCCGGCCCCTCCAGTACGCGCATGCCAGGTTGGATATTGACCGCCTGAATCAAAGGCAATGCCATTTCATCGGACCCGGGTCCTAGAGGTTTCCGGTTTTCAATTTCCAAAAAAAGGATTTTTCTTTACGCTTCGATTTATTTCGTACCCCCTCACTGATTGAGGGGAATCGCGCGTTTATCGGTCCGTCAACGCGATCCCCTCGGATTTGTGCCCGTGAATGATCGCTCTGCTTTTCATCGCCACCAACCCCTTCTATATGTATGATAGTGGACTAAATCCCCACTTTTAACAATAATTCCTCTCACGTATGTCTAAAATTTTTCCCGGTACAAGACAATCAATAGGCAAAAAAGAAGATGTCCTGCAATATAAGGACCGCACGACACTTTCCCAGAAGGAGGCGGAACGGTCTGAGGCTATTGGCCGCCCGGGGCCGTCCCCTCTTTCGCCTGTTCCTCCCCGGCAGAGAAGACTCGTTCCGCGAAAAAGGCCGGACGAAAGCGAAAGCCCGGACATTTTTCCCATCGCCCCATTTTCCTCTCCGGGACGGTAAATCCTGTATAAAAAAGGGAACATTGGAAACAATGGAAAAGAAAAAGGCCGATTTTACAATTTCGGAGGGAACAAAATGAAAAAGCTGATTTCCGTCTGCCTATCCTCGATCTTCTTTCTTGCGGTTTTCCGCCCGCTCACGGGAGCGGCGGAAGAACAGGGCCTCAAACTCGCCGAACAATCGCGGGCCGCATTGCTGATGGAAAGGGATACGGGGACGATCCTTTTTGAAAAAAACAGCCATGAAGCGCTGCCGCCGGCCAGCATGACGAAGGTGATGTCCCTGCTGCTGATCATGGAGGCGCTGGATGAGGGCAAGCTGAAGCTGAACGAAAAGGTAAGAACGAGCGAGTACGCCGCTTCCATGGGCGGTTCGCAGATTTTCCTCGAGGCCGGGGAAGAGATGACCGTTGATGAACTGATCCGGGCGATTGCCGTCGCCTCCGCAAACGACGCGACCGTCGCCCTCGCCGAACGAATCGCGGGATCCGAGGAAAATTTCGTCCGGATGATGAACGAGAAGGCGAAGGAGCTGGGGCTGAAAAACACCCGGTTTCAAAATTCCACCGGGCTTCCCGCCGAAAACCATTATGCGAGCGCCTACGATATGGCCGTTATGGCAAAGGAATTGCTAAAACACGAAAACATCACCAAATACACCGGGATCTATGAATCCTATTTGCGGGAAAATACGGACAAGAAGTTTTGGCTCGTCAACACCAACCGGCTCATCCGCTTTTATCCCGGGGTCGACGGCTTGAAGACCGGATACACGAGCGAAGCGAAATATTGCCTGACGGCAACGGCCAAAAAAGGAAATATGCGGGTCATCGCCGTCATCTTCGGAGCGCCCACGACCAAGGAGCGGAACAAGCAAATTACGCAAATGCTCGATTATGCCTTCTACCAATACGAAAAAAAGACCTTTTTGGCGAAAAACGCCCCCGTGGATCAAGTGACCGTGGAAAGAGGGGAACGTAGAAAAATCCCCGCCGTTACGGCCGGGGAGCTGTCCGTGCTCCACAAAAAAGGGGAAAAGCTGGAGGGGGTTTCCCGGGTGGTCAAGATCAAGGACCGCTTGAAGGCGCCCATCAAAAAGGGGGATCCCGTCGGTGAAGTCGCCCTCGTAAAGGACGGCCGGGTCCTGTCAAAAAGCCCCCTGATCGCCGGGGAAAATACCGGCAAGGCTTCCTTCTGGACCACCTTTCAACGGATGATGGGCCAATTTACCAAGCTGCAAAACTAAAAAAATGCCGGAGGGCATCGATTTTTCACTAGTTTTGTCAGGAGGAAGGAATCTCCTTCCGCTTTATCGAATTGACTCACTATATGACGGAAGGAGGCTGTTGTATAGTGAGTCTGTCCATCGATATGGAGATCAGGCAACATGTGCTGTGCGTCCGTTTGTCGGGCGAATTGGACCACCACACTTCGGAGCAAATGCGGGAAAAAATCGCGAAGGTCATCGAAGACAAAAACATCCGGCACCTCGTTTTGAATTTGGAAAAATTGACGTTTATGGACAGTTCCGGTCTCGGCGTCATATTGGGCAGATATAAACAGATCAAGCAGGCGGACGGTGAAATGGTCGTCTGTGCAATCTCCCCGACGATCGAGCGCCTGTTCCAAATCTCCGGCCTGTTCAAGATCATCCGGCTGGAACCAGGCGAAGAGAATGCGCTGAAAAGATTGGGGGTTGCCTGATGATGAACAACAGAATGCGGCTCGAATTTCCCGCCCTGAGCCAAAACGAATCCTTTGCCAGAATCACCGTCGCCGCGTTTGTGGCGCAGCTCGATCCCACGATGGATGAGATCAACGAGATTAAAACGGCGGTGTCCGAAGCGGTCACCAACGCGATCATTCACGGCTACGAAAACGATCCGGAAGGGATCATCACGATCGAGGCCGCCATCGAAGACCGTTCCGTGGAAATCGTCATCCGGGACCGGGGCGTCGGCATCGAAAATATTGAAGAAGCGAGACAGCCGCTGTTCACCACGAAACCGGAACTGGAACGTTCCGGCATGGGATTTACGATTATGGAAAATTTCGTCGATGAACTGGAAATCGTTTCAAAGCCGAACGAGGGAACGACCGTGCGCCTGAAAAAGCGCCTGGAAAAATCGAAGGCGCTGCGCAATTAAGGGGAAATGTCTATGGATGTGGATGTGAAAAACGGCGCAAATGCGCCGCAACTGAATGATGACGAGATTAAGGAGCTCATCCGGAAAAGCCAGGAGGGGGACCAGGACGCCCGCAACCGGATCGTCGAAAAAAATATGCGCCTCGTCTGGTCCGTTGTCCAACGCTTTTTGAACCGGGGGTATGACCCGGACGACCTTTTTCAGATCGGATGCATCGGTTTGCTGAAATCCGTAGACAAATTCGATTTGACCTATGACGTAAAATTTTCCACCTACGCGGTCCCGATGATCATCGGCGAGATCCAGCGGTTCATCCGGGATGACGGAACCGTGAAAGTCAGCAGGTCCCTGAAGGAGACGGGCAACAAGATCCGCCGGGCGAAGGATGAGCTTTCCAAGATCCACGGCCGTTCGCCGACCGTCAATGAATTGAGCGAATTTTTGCAGATCCCCGCCGAAGAGATTTTGCTCGCCCAGGAGGCCGGGCTGTCGCCGGCGTCGATCCATGAAACGGTGTATGAAAATGATGGCGACCCGATCACCCTGCTGGATCAAATTGCCGACCACGATGAAGGAAAATGGTTCGACCAGCTCGCCTTGAAAGAAGCGATTGAAGCCTTGGACGAAAGGGAAAAACTGATCGTCTACCTTCGTTATTACAAAGACCAGACCCAGTCCGAGGTGGCGGAAAGGCTCGGGATCTCCCAAGTCCAAGTCTCCAGGCTGGAAAAAAAGATTTTAAAACAGATGCGCGACCGGATGGAACTGTAGCCTTAAATTTTTTGCCGAATCCCAGGCGTATGCCGCCCCTCGGATGAGGACAGCGGAGGCGGAAGGAAGTTTTCGCTGAAGTCCGGGAAGCGGTGGTGAAGGGCGGCGCAAAGGTTTCTTGCGGAGGACGGCCTTCACCGGGAACCGGATTTTGATGAAGTCCAAGAATTTGTGAAAGATGCGGGCGCAAAGCTTCCATTTCCGGAAGCCTGTGTTCCTTTGGCTGGGGCAGGAGTTTACACAAACGGGAGGACTTGGTCCGGACTTTCCGCCGGGTTTCCGGGGGAGGCGATGAAAAATTTCCGGGAGACGCAAAAAAAGCGGCTGCCGCAAACATGGGAACAAAGCCGGTTTCCGGCTTGGTCACGCAAAATACGGATTGCCGCAAGCGGCGGCGCCGGTTTCAATCCCGTGACGGGCGGGGTTGGATAAGAATATCGCAGAACCGACCGTGCCAAAACAGCCGGTTAATTTTTTTGCCCTTTTTCCAATATTTTTCTTCATGGGATCCGGGAAAAGTCCCATACTAAATAAAAGCGGCGGTCCGAAAAGGACCGGGACGAAAAGGCCTTTGCCTTTCCGGGCGAAGGCGGGAATCCGGGGATCCGCCCGGCTGTTTCGCACGGAAAGGGATCTGCGGAATCCGTCCGATCGTAAACGGGAAGGGGTGGAAAGATGCCGCAAAAGGGAAACAAGCAGCCGATTCCGAAACGTTTGGACGCCGTGGAAGATTACATGAAGGAACGGATCGGGCTGCACGAGTCTTTCGATTTTGGCGTGCGGAAACTGGTGGTTTTGCACAAAAATGTACATATCTATTACACCAACGGATTGTGCGACACGAAAACGGTGATAGACACCCTCAGGGAAATCGTCCGCTTGAAAAATGGCGAAACCTTGTCCGCGAAAATTTCGGAAGCGATCAAGAACCGCATTCCCCATCAATCGGTGGAGACCGTCGAAACCCTGGATGAGGCGGTCGACCAAATCCTGTCCGGGTTGATCGCCCTCTTCGTGGAAAACGAAGGGAAGGGGATCGTGGTCGACACGCGCAAATATCCGGGCAGGCAGCCGGAGGAGCCGGATACGGAGAAAGTCGTCCGCGGTTCCCGGGACGGCTATGTGGAAAACATCGTCGTCAACACCGCCTTGACGAGGAGGAGGATCCGGGACGAACGGCTCCGTTTTGAAAATTATAAAGTCGGGGAACGTTCCAAAACCGACGTGGTCATCGGGTATTTGAAGGACGTGGCCAATCCCGAATTGGTGGCGATCATCCGCAAAGAAATCAAAGACATCCAAATCGACGGCATCACGATGGCGGACAAGACCGTGGAAGAATTTCTCGTCAAGCAAGGGTATAATCCTTTCCCGCTCGTCCGCTATACGGAACGGCCCGATGTGGCGGCCACCCATCTTTTGGAAGGGCATGTGTTAATTTTTGTGGACACGTCCCCGAGCGTCATCATCGCACCGACCACCTACTTCCATCATGTCCAGCATGCCGAGGAATACCGCGAATCCGCCAGCGTCGGGACCTTGATCCGCTGGGCGCGGTTTATCGGCATTCTCATCTCGGTTTTTTTGATTCCTTTATGGCTTTTGTTTGTATTGGAGCCGGATCTTTTGCCGAATTCGATCGATTACATCGGACCGGAGAAAAAATCCCATGTACCGGTGATCCTGCAAATTTTTCTCGCCGACTTGGGGATCGAGCTGCTGCGGATTGCCGCCATTCATACGCCGACCCCCTTGTCGACGGCCATGGGCATTATCGCCGCCGTTTTGATCGGGGAGATCGCGGTGGATGTGGGCCTGTTCATGTCGGAGGTCATCCTGTACGTTTCCTTGGCCGCGATCGGCACCTTTGCCACGCCCAGTTATGAGCTGAGCGTCGCCAACAAGATTGCCCGTCTGGTGCTCGCGCTGCTGGTGACGATATTCAAGGTTCCCGGCCTCGTCATCGGTTCGACCGTGCTCTTGATCTTTCTCGCTTCCATCCGTTCCTTGGACACCCCTTATTTGTGGCCGTTTATTCCCTTTAATCCAAGGGCTTTCATGCAGATTTTGTTCCGCCGTTCGGTCCCCGGGTCGAAGATCCGGCCGGACATCGTCCGTCCCCGCAACCGTTACAAACAGCCGGTTTGAAGAAACCAACACGGCTTCTGCATTGGACTTCTGTGGAAATGCAACCGTTATAAACAGCCGGTTTGAAGAAGGGCTGCGCCGGCAGAGTTTTCGAAATCCCGGTTCGCTTTAAAAACCGGGATTTTTTCCCGGCTTTCATCTCCGGAAAATCATCATCAGCTTCCGCCGGATGGGAGCATCCGAAAAACGGGCCGAAGGTTCGGCGGAAAAAGGTTCAGGGGCTGCAGGCCAGGCGAATCCATCCGGTGTCCGGCGGAAAAATCGGCCGTTGCATTCATCGGGCCGTCCGTTCCAGCCCCGCCAGGATTGAAAAACGGATCAGGTGTCAATCCGCCCCGGATGCGATGTTGGACGTTTTTCCCGCGATGATGGATATTTTTTCAGTGATGACGGTCATTTTTTCTCCCATGCCGGACAAACTTTTTTCCATGTTGAACAAAAATGTTAAAATGATGAACCGATCGTTAAAAATATCGGACAGTCCGATCCGATGTGGGACAATTTCTTTATGTTGTTGAACAATCCGGCCGAAATGTCGGACCATCCGTCCGGAAAGCCGAAATGAATGTGGAACGTTTTACCCGGGATATTGGACGAACTTGATCTTCAATCGAACGTTTGACAAAAAAGTCGGACATTTTTCCTTCGATGTTGAACCATCCGATCCGAAAGAAAAGAAACATGTTGGACATTCCGGTCCGGGAAAAATGAATGCCGGACATTCCTTCGCCATGCCGGCCAATCAGCCGCCAATCAGCCGCCGATGCCGGCCGGCTTCGCGTTCAGCCTCCCGGGCGGTTTCGTTTTCCGCCTATTCCAAGATTGGCAAACGGCGGAATAAGGGGAAAATTTTTCCGGGTGCGGGAGCAAATCGCGGTGCACGCGTCCCGCCGTATAAACCGGCATTGCATCCTGTCCCAACTTGTGATAAGTTTTTCTTAATGACTGTCTGGAAGTAGGAGTCGATGTGTGATGCGATTTTACGGCACCATGCGCGTAAATGCACGCGGCCATTTGGAAATCGGGGGTGTGGATTCGGTCGATTTGGCGAAAAGGTTCGGGACCCCCTTATACGTCTATGATGTGGAACTCATCCGGAACAGGGCGAAAAGCTTTTTGAAGGCTTTTCGCACGATGGGAGTGGAAGGCCAGGTTTCCTATGCGAGCAAAGCCTTTTCCAGCATCGCCATTTTGCAGCTGGTCCATCAGGAAGGCTTGGGCATTGACGTGGTTTCCGGGGGCGAACTGTATACCGCGATGAAGGCCGGCTTTCCCCCCGAAAAAATTCATTTTCACGGAAACAACAAAAGCCCGGAAGAAATCCGGATGGCTTTGGACTATCAAATCGGCTGTTTCGTCGTGGACAATTTTTATGAATTGGAACTGCTTCACCGCCTGTGCGAAGAAAGATCCCGGAAGGTGAACATCCAGATCCGGATCTCCCCGGGAATTGAAGCCCATACCCACCACTACATCATCACCGGGCAGGAAGATTCCAAGTTCGGCTTTGATCTGGGAAGCGGCCAGGCGGAGGAAGCGTTGAAAAGGGCGCTGTCTTTGCCCTTGTACAACGTGCAGGGATTCCATTTCCATATCGGTTCCCAAATATTCGATACCAAGGCCTACCGGCTGGCCGTCAAAAAGATTTATCAGCATCTCGCCCGTTGGAAGGAAAAATATGCCTATGAACCTGCGGTTTTAAACCTGGGCGGCGGTTTCGGCATCCGTTATACCCAGGATGATCATCCCCTGCCGGTGGAAAAATACGTCGAGGCCATCGTCGGCGAAGTGAAGAAGGAAGTGGAGGAAAGGGGCCTGTCTTTTCCGAAGATTTGGCTGGAACCGGGCAGGTCGATCGTCGGGGACGCCGGCGTGACGCTGTATTCCGTCGGTTCGATGAAGGAGGTTCCGAATATCCGCCGGTATGTGGCGGTGGACGGGGGAATGAGCGACAATATCCGCCCGGCTTTGTACGAGGCCAAATACGAGGCGGTAGTCGCCAACCGGGTATTGGAACCCCGCGACCGCGTCGTTTCCATCGCCGGGAAATGCTGCGAATCCGGGGATATGCTCATCTGGGACTTGCCCGTCCCCGATCTTCAAAGCGGAGACATTCTGGCCGTCTTTTCCACGGGAGCCTACGGTTATTCCATGGCCAGCAATTATAACCGGCTTCCGCGCCCGGCGGTCGTTTTCGTCGAAAATGGCGAGGCGCGGCTGGTCGTCAAGCGGGAAACGTACGAGGATCTTGTGAAAAACGACCTGCCTCTGACCGCGTATACGAATATTTAAAATGATGGCGGGTGCGAAAGGGAAGCGGCGGAAACAGCGCCCGAATGCGGGACGGCCGCCGGACCGGGCGTTCGCCCGGCTGCGGAAGACCGCACAATTCGGCGCAAAACAAAGGAAGCAATGGGGATTAAATGGGACTTAAGCCAGCCGGCACCGCCCTTTTATCGCACACCGGGATAGCTCTCGCTCCGGGCGGCTGGCGCTCCTTCCTTTTTATCGTAAAATTTCATGTTTCCATGCGGGGTGGATGCGGGACAATGAGAAGGAAAAATATCCTGTTGTTTTTGCTGATCCTGGTCATCGCGCTGGCTTGGGGAATTTATTACTGGCTGTTCCTTGTCTAGAATGTTCTTGATTCCCCGGTTAAATATTGTTAAAAATAGTTGTAGTAACAATTATTTAACTAATGAGGGGTTATGATGCTGATACGTTTTAAAAAAGGTTTTGAAAAGATCGCCATGGGTTTGTTATCGCTCATGCCGACGGAAAAAGACATCAAAAAGCTGCAGGAAACGATAAAAATTTACGAAACGGACGATCGCTGGCATTTATTTTTGTGGAAGGAAGCGGAGGATATCGTCGGACTGATCGGCGTATGCAAAACGGACGACAAGACGTTGGAAATCAGGCATATTTCGGTAAATCCTTCCTTCCGTTCCCAGGGAATCGGTAAAAACATGGTCAGATCTTTAAAAGCGATGTACCCCGAATTGGAATTGAAGGCGAACGAGATCACGGACCCGTTTTTCCAACGGTGCCAAAAGGATGAGGAGAAGGCGGACGGAACCGAAAAGGATGGGGAGACAAGCGGCTGAGAAAAGCCGCTTTTTTTGATCCTTCTTCCCTTTTTCGGCTATGCCGGAAGGAAGCCGCCTTTCCCGGCAGCAAGCGGAGCGTGGCCTTGCGATTCGCGGACGGCCGGAAGCGGGCGGGGCGTGCCTTCCCATGGGCGGGACCCCGCGCCGGACGGCATGCCTTTCGCATTCAACGGAAGCCGCATTGCTTCCGTTATCGGCAGGCACCAGGCGGCGGACAAGCCATCTGAATCCGCGAAAACCCGGCACGTACCCTTTCCGGATGGGCAGAAACCAGCGGCGGGCCGTTCTTCTTTGCCGCCCGCGGGGCACCGGCGGCGCAGCGGGCAAAGCACCTTTTCATTTCCTTGGTGCTTCTCCCTCGCCGGTTTTCCGGACGCCGCCGGCCGGCTCCCGCTCCCCTTCCTCCCTTTCCCGCTTCCGGGCATATTCCACGTATTCCCGGCGGACGCCCGGATCGGTCAAAGGGAGATCGACGTCTTGATAGGGCCGCCCTTTTCGGATGTTTTCCCGTGTTTGCTCCAGCAGGGACAAAAATTTTCCGCTGTCGAAGCCCAGCCTTTTCAGGGCCTCCTCCTCACCGGAGAGGCGGAAAAGGGATTTTTCGATCAATTTGCCGGCCCCTTTCCCATTCCCCCGGCGATAATGGTGAAGGGCCGCCGCCACCTGAATGAGCCCGACCCATATGCCGTTTTTTCTTCCTTCGCTTTTCCAATGATTTTCGAGAATTTCATGACATTCGTAATAATCCCTTCGCCGGTGAAACTGGAATAAGTATTCGAGATAAGCACGGGGAACCATGGGGGCCTCCTTTGCCTGTTTCGATTTTTGTTTGCCACGGGGCGCAAATTTTTTATACTTAGTATTAGTTTAACAAAAAATCGTGAACGGTGATCCTATGCAAATGAACGTAAAGACGGCCGGTTTTGAAGGTCCGCTGGATCTCTTGCTCCATTTGATCAAACAATTGGAGATCGATATCTACGATATCCCGATGGCGGAAATCACCGAGCAGTATTTGTTATATATCCATACGATGCAGGAACTGCAGCTGGACGTGGCCAGCGAATACTTGGTCATGGCGGCCACGCTGATCGCCATCAAAAGCAAAATGCTGCTGCCGAAACATGAGGAACCGTTGGAAGACGACGGGTTTTCGATAGAATATGAGGAAGATCCCCGGGAACCGTTGGTGGAAATGCTGATCGAGTACCGGAAATATAAGGAAGCCTCCGAAGCGTTGAAAGAAATGGGGGAAAACCGGGCGCTCATGTATACGAAACCGCCCAGCGACCTGTCCGAATACCGGACGGCGGAACGCCCCCTGGATCCTTCAAACCGTCCGACGATTTACGACATGCTGGGAGCCTTTCATAAATTGCTGCGGCGGAAGCAGCTGCAGAAGCCGTTGAAGACGAAAATCGCCAGGCAGGAATATTCCATTGAAAAACGGATGGAGGAAATCGAAGGTTTTTTGAGGGAAAAGAAAGGATGGACTAATTTTTACGATCTCTTTCCCGAATATGACAAGGAATATTTGATCGTCACCTTTTTGGCGATCTTGGAGCTGATGAAACAAAACCGCATTTTCGTAAAACAAGACGGCATTTTTGCCGACATCTGGCTGACGGTAAATGAGGGGTAATGGACATGGACATCGTGAACTGGAAAGGAATCATGGAAAGCTTGCTCTTCGCCAGCGGGGATGAAGGACTTTCGGTAAAAGAACTCGCGAAAATCATGGATATCGACGAATGGAAGGCCCGGGAAATCCTTGAGGACCTGCGGAAGGATTACGAAGAAGATCCGAACCGGGGCATCGCCCTGATCGAAGTGGCCGGAAGTTTTAAACTGGCCACGAAAAAAGAGAACGCCGTTTATTTGAAAAGGATGGTGGAAACTCCTTCATCCACGTCACTGTCCCAGGCGGCCCTGGAGACGTTGACGATCATCGCCTATAAACAGCCGATCACCCGGGCGGAAATCGAGGAGATCCGCGGGGTGAAAACGGAAAGGCCGCTACAGACCCTCTTGGCGAAGGGCTTAATTCAGGAAGTCGGGCGGAAGGAGGGGGCCGGACGTCCCATCTTATACGGGACGACGGAGGAATTTCTCGATTATTTCGGATTAAAGGATTTAAAAGAACTGCCCCCCCTGCCCGATGAAGGGGATGTCGCCCCGGATGAGGAGGATTTGTTCGCCCTCCGTTTCGAAGAAGATTGAGCATTTTGGCACCGGCTGGTTTCAGCCGGTGTTTTTTGCGTGCACCCGGAAAAGCCCAGCCGGCGGTTTCCGCAGGCCGCCCGCAAAAAATCGGAATCCGTCCGGACCGGCGAACCGGAAGGCCGTCCGTGCCGCAGAACACCCGATGGGGACAGCGCGTCTTTGCCGCGCGGCACGGAGGAACCGGCGGCCGTCCGGTTCGCCTGAACTGTCATAACTCCGGCGCTTCCGCATAAACTTGTACAAAACCTTAAAGGAGAAAACGGACATGGCTTTTCCGGGATTGCGCTATTTGCTCCTCCTTCTTCTTTTTTTCTTCGCCGGTTCCCTTCTTCCGGACGAAGCGCGGGCCGCGCGGGCGATCGACGATTCCGACATCCGGTCCCCCTGTGCCGTGATCATCGACCAAAAGACGGGGCGCATTTTTTTTGAAAAAAACGCCCATGAAAAAAGGCCGATCGCCAGCATCACGAAGATCATGACGGCCATCCTCGCGATCGAATCGGGAAAACTGGACGAGTGGGCGCCCGTAAGCGGACGGGCGGTCCATACGGAAGGCTCCTCCATTTATTTAAAGGAAGGGGAAAAGGTGCGCCTCATCGATCTCGTCTACGGCTTGATGCTCCGCTCCGGGAACGATGCGGCCGTAGCCATCGCCGAGCATGTCGGCGGGAGCGTCGAGGGCTTCGTTTATATGATGAATGAGAAGGCGGCCCTTCTGGGAATGGCGGATACCCATTTTGCCAACCCCCATGGACTCGATGAGAAAAATCATTATTCGACGGCTTACGATATGGCCCTTTTGATGAAGTACGCCATGGAAAACGAAACCTTCCGCAAAATTTCCGGGACGAAGGTCTATCTGGCGGAAAGCCGCGGGAAGGAGGAGTACCGGGTGTTCCGGAACAAAAACCGCCTGTTGACGGAACTCTACCCGAATGCCACCGGAGGGAAGACCGGCTATACGAAACAGGCGAAACGGACGCTGGTCTCCAGCGCGGAGAAAAACGGGCTCGATCTGATCGCCGTTACCTTGAATTCCCCTTCCCAAGACGACTGGCAAGATCACATCACCCTTTATGAGCGGGTGTTTGATTCCTACCGGATGACGAACATCCTTCCGGAGGGCACCATAAAGGCGGTCCGGCTCCCTTTTTACAAGAACCGCGTCTACCTTGCGGAAGGATTCGCCTATCCGCTGGCGAAGGAAGAAAGGCGTTCGGTCAGCGTCCGCTACCGGATGCTGAAACCGAAAAGGGAATGGGGAAAAAGGGGCGGGGATGCCCCTCCGATCGTCGGGAAGGCGGAAATTTATTTGAATGGGGAAAAGATTCGCACCATGCCGATCTATCTGAAAGCAAAAAAGGATGAAGGGAATTTTTTTCAGCGTTTCCAGCGCATATTCGCCAGGATTGCCGGGGTCAGCGGACATGATTAATCTCATATGGGTCGCACTGACCGTGATCGGTCTGTTGTTTGCCGCGATGAACGGGAAAATGGAAGAAGTGAACGGAGCGATTTTGAAAGGCGCCCAGGAAGCGGTCACGTTATGCATCGGGCTGATCAGCGTCCTCGTATTTTGGCTCGGCCTGATGCGGATCGCCCAGGAATCCGGTTTATTGCAGTCCCTGACCGGGCTTTTCCGCCCGCTGGCGAAGCGGCTGTTTCCCGAGGTTCCCGAGGGCCATCCGGCGATGGGATATATCCTTTCCAACATGATCGCCAACATGTTCGGGCTCGGCAACGCCGCGACGCCCATGGGCATCAAGGCGATGGAAGAGCTGCAAAAATTGAACGAGGACAAGAAAACGGCAAGCCGTTCGATGGTCACTTTCCTGGCCCTCAACACTTCCGGCTTGACCCTCGTGCCGACGATGGTATTGTCGATCCGCATGAGCTACCGGTCTTCGTCTCCGGCGGAAATTGTCATCCCCACCTTCTTGACGACGGTTTGCGCGACAATTGCCGCCATCCTCATTGACAGGTATTTTTACTTCCGCAGACAACGAAGAAAAAAATAGGGTTCCGGATTGGAAAACGAAAGGGGGAAAGGCGATGGAATTTTTGTCTCTCGTCTCGATGTGGATCGTTCCCGCAACGATCGGCTTGATCCTGCTTCACGGCACCTGGAAAAAGGTGCCTACCTATGAGTCCTTTGTAGAGGGGGGGAAGGAAGGGATCCGGATCGCCGTATCGATCATCCCCTTTTTGGTCGGCATGCTCGTCTCCATTTCCATTTTCCGGGCATCGGGGGCCATGGAGTTTTTTGTGGAAAGCTGCAAGCCTTTCTTCTCGGCCTTCGGCATCCCGGCGGAGGTATTGCCCCAGGCCCTCTTGCGCCCCGTTTCCGGCACGGCGGCCCTGGCGATCATGAGCGACCTCATCGCCACCTACGGTCCGGATTCCTTCATCGGCCGCCTGGCCTCAGTCATCCAGGGGAGCACCGATACGACCTTTTATGTGCTGACCGTCTATTTCGGAGCGGTCGGGATCAAAAAGATGGGCGATGCGCTGAAGGTGGGCCTGCTTGCGGACGCCGTCGGCATTTTCGCCAGCATCCTCATCGTCATCCTCTTTTTCGGAACGGGTTGAAGGGAGAAGCGGAGGGATTGGCTGAACGGGCCGTTTTCGCCGGCAAAAGGAAGCCGGTCCGCTTCCTGATCCATTCGGCCCGGTTCCGCCCGGCGGACGGGGTTTTTTCCGGGGGCCAAGCTACGGCCGGGCACATCATCCAATATCCAATAGCGGACGGAAAACGGGGAAACGCCCGTTTTTTTTCATTTTCTCCGGAAAAATCCCTTCGGCCCTACCCTTTGTTTTTCCTCGGGATGCCGAAATGAATACGAACGTTTTGAGATATTTGCCGATTTATGTCATAATTTTTGCAGGAATCTAGTTGTTACTTCAAAGGAGGGTGCAGGCTTTGGAAAGGCTGCAAAAAGTCATCGCCCGTGCCGGAATCGCTTCGCGACGAAAGGCCGAGCAGCTGATCACGGACGGAAAAGTGAAAGTGAACGGAGAAGTCGTGCGGACCTTGGGCGTCAAGGTTTCCGAAGAGGATAAAATCGAAGTGAACGGGATCCCGCTGGAAAGGGAAGAACCGGTTTACTATCTGCTTTACAAGCCGCGGGGAGTGATCTCTTCCGTCAGCGACGACAAGGGAAGAAAAACGGTGGTCGATCTCATTTTGGAAAACGACAAGCGGATTTTTCCCGTGGGAAGGCTGGATTACGATACATCGGGGCTTTTGTTGCTGACCAATGACGGCGAATGGGCAAACCTTTTGATGCACCCGCGCTATCAGATTGAAAAGACTTACATCGCCAAAGTGAAGGGGATACCGTCCCGCGCGGCGTTAAGGGATTTGGAAAGGGGAGTCATCCTCGAAGACGGGCCGACCGCTCCCGCCAAAGCGAAGCTTGTGTCGGGCAACCGGGAAAAAAATACGGCCATTGTCGAACTGACCATCCACGAAGGAAGGAACCGGCAGGTCAAGAGGATGTTCGAGAAAATCGGCCACCCGGTCGTCAAATTGAAACGGGAAAGATTTGCCTTTCTGACCTTGGACGGGTTAAACGCCGGCGATTACCGCCCCCTCACCCCTCACGAAGTGAAGAAGCTGCGGGTCCTTGCCTTGACGGGGGAATATTGAGGGCGCAGACGGAACGGCAGCCGGTGCTCCGCCTTCACGGCCCTTGCCGGGGAGGGTGGGCGCCGTAAAAAAATCTTTAAATAACTTTCACACAAACGTCAAAAAAGTTTTCGGCAAGGTGACACGATTAATGGTATAATTTACAAAACTGTGTCATGCTTGGGAGGAAGGGATGACATTGACAAAAAAGAAACGATTTGTGATCCGTTCCGTTATTTTGGCCCTGTTGGCGCTGGCGGTTGCTTATACATTGTACGCGAATTTAAAAGGGGACAGGGACCTGGTGCGGGAAGGGGATCCCGCCCCGGACTTCGTGTTGAAGGACTTGAACGGGAACAGCTACCGCTTGTCCGATTACCGGGGAAAAGGGGTTTTTCTCAATTTTTGGGGCACCTACTGCAAGCCCTGCAAAAAGGAGATGCCTTATATCGACCGGGCCTATCGGAAGTATAAGGACCGGGGGGTCGAGGTGATCGCCGTCAACGTAGGCGAGACGGACATGACCATCCAAAACTTTGTCGACAAATACGGCTTGTCCTTTCCCGTAGTCGTCGATCGGGAAGGGGAAGTTCAGGACGCCTACGATATTTTTCCGCTTCCGGCCACTTTCCTCATTGACGCGGACGGGAAAATCGTTAAATACTATGAAGGGGAATTAACGGAGGATTTGGTTGAGCAATTTATGGAAAGAGTAAAACCGTAAGGAGAATTCGGCATGAATCAGGTGAAATGCGAATGCGGCCACGTGAATCCGCCGGGAACGATCCTGTGCGAATCGTGCGGGAAGATCCTCGTCGAGTCGGAAGAGAAAAAGAAAGTCCTGGATATGCGCTACGAAGGCACGGCAAGAAGGTCGCAAACCTACAACCGGACGTTGGTGGACAAAATCTGGAATTTTTTCTCCTCCGTGAAGGTCGCCGTGGCCATCATCGTCGTGACGCTGATCGCTTCTGCCATCGGGACGTTTTTGCCCCAGAAGTCGACGCTTCCTCTTTCCGTATCGGTGAAAGAATATTATGAAAGCGAATACGGATTCGTCGGCCGCTTGTTTTACGCCCTGGGGTTCCACAACCTGTACGGCTCCTGGTGGTATATGCTGTTGATCGCCCTGATCGGGGTGTCCCTCGTCATTTGCAGCTTGGACAGGGTTGTCCCCCTGTACAAGGCGTTGAAAAAACAGCGGGTCACCCGCCATGCGGGGTTTTTGAAGCGGCAACGGCTGTTTTCCTCCGGCGGGGACATCAAGGAACTGGATGCCCATTATGAACTGCTGAAGGAGCGGCTGAGGAAAAGGCATTACAAGGTCCTGGAAGAAAACGGGAACCTGATGGCGGAAAAGGGACGTTTTTCCCGTTGGGGCCCCTACGTCAACCATCTCGGATTGATCATCTTTTTGATCGGGGTCATGCTGCGTTTCGTGCCCGGCATGTACGTGGACGAAAGCTTAACGATCAAAGAAGGGGAAACGAAGGCCATCCCCGGGACGAACAAGCAATATTATCTGAAAAACCACGCATTCATCGTGGAGACTTACGATCCGGAAAAGGACAAGGCTTTTGAAAAAACGCTGAAAGAAAGGGGCCCGATCGTAAAAAACTACCAAACCAACGTCACCCTGTATAAGGCCGAAAGCCCCGCCGTCGCCGGCGAACAGCCGAAGTTGGAAAAAGTGAAGGATTATCAGATCCGGGTAAACCAGCCTTTAAAATTTGACCATTATTCCGTCTACCAATCGGGGTTTTTGCTGAACGAGATAAGCGCCATGACCTTCGCCCTTGCCGACAAGAAGACCGGAAAGGAGTTCGGCACCTTCCGGGTGGATTTGGAGCGGCCGCAAAAGAAGTATGACCTGCAGGAAGGATACTCGGTGGAAATCCTCAGCTATTTCCCCGATTTCGTAATGGGAGAGGACGGGGAACCGACCAGCAAATCGCAGAAGCCCAACAACCCCGCCTTCGTGTTCAAGATGGTCGCGCCGGACAAACCCGACGGGGAGATCAGCTTTGTCGCGATCCAGCAAAACCTCGAACCTGACGGGAACAATCAATATCAAATCAAGTTCAAATCCGTGGAAACGGTCAACTATTCCGGACTGACGGTCCGGAAGGATCACACCCTATGGATTCTGGCCGTCGGCGGACTGATCTTCATGATCGGCGTGATCCAAGGCTCCTACTGGAACCACCGCCGGATCTGGATCCAACGCGTCAACTCGGAGGTTTGGATCAGCGCCCATACGAACAAAAACTGGTTCAGCCTGCAAAAGGAAATCGCCCGGATACTGGAAGGCATCCGTTTGCCCGTGCCGCAGGACCAGTTGAAGGATGGGAATAAGCGAAACTTGGAGGGAGTTCTCGATGGCACAGTTGAGCAGTAATCTTCTTTTCGCCGCCTTTGTCGTTTACTTGATCGCCATTGGTTTTTTCGGCGGCTCCATCCGGCAGAAAAAGGGCCTGGAAGACCAATATCAGGAACAAAAAGGGAATGTGAGCGGCAATATCGCCATCGGTTTGACGATCTTGGGTTTTCTCCTGCAGATCGGATATTTTATCACGCGATGGATCGCTTCCGGCCATGCGCCCGTCAGCAACATGTTTGAATTTGTAACCTTTTTCAGCATCATGTTCGTCGGCGCCTTTATCATCATTTATTATCTCTACCGGTCGGCCACCCTCGGGCTCTTCACCCTGTCCATCGCCCTATTGATTATCGCCTACGGAAGCATGTTCCCGCGGGACATCACCCCGCTGATCCCGGCCCTGCAAAGCCACTGGCTCGTCATTCACGTCATGACGGCGGCCGCGGGGGAAGGAATCCTGGCGATCAGCTTTATTTCCGGACTCATTTATTTGATCAAAATGGTGGACCAGGAAAAACGGTCAAGAAAAACCGCCTGGCTGGAGCTGGTCCTCTATTTCCTCGTCGTCGTCCTCGGGTATGTCCTGATTTCCGGCGTATTTCAGGGAACGGGGTATAAGGCGGAATTTGAATGGATTGACAAAAACGGGCAAACCGCCGTCCAGGAATACCACCTTCCGGCGCTCGTCGGCCCGAACGGCTGGCAGCTGCAGACGGAGGGCCGGATGGAACCTTTCGCCGAACTTCCGCCGATTTTGAACGCGAAGAAGGTCAACACCGTCTTATGGTCGTTCATTGCCGGCACCGTCCTTTACCTGTTGATCCGGCTCATCGCCAGGAAGCGGATCGGGGAGATTTTGCACCCCTTGACGAAAAAAATGAACGGGGATTTGCTCGATGAAATCAGTTATCGTTCCGTCCTCATCGGATTTCCCGTATTTTCCCTCGGCGCCCTCGTCTTTGCCATGATCTGGGCGCAGATCGCCTGGTCGAGATTCTGGGGCTGGGATCCGAAGGAAGTCTGGGCCCTCATCACCTGGCTGTTTTACGCCGCCTTCCTCCATTTGCGGATCTCCCGGGGCTGGCACGGGGAAAAATCCGCCTGGCTGGCGGTGATCGGTTTCGCCATCATCATGTTCAACCTGGTGTTCGTCAATCTGGTCATTGCCGGGCTGCACAGCTATGCGGCACCATGAGAAAACGCTTCGCGAGAGGTTGCAGCCTTAACATAAATATTTATGGAACGATGAATCGGGAGGTTCATTCGCATGGATAAAGAAGTGAAAATATTAGTGGTGGATGACGAGGAAAGGATTCGCAGGCTGTTGAAAATGTACCTGGAGCGGGAAAATTACCTCATCGATGAAGCGGCGGACGGAAATACCGCCCTGAAGAAGGCGCTGGAAAACAATTACGACCTGATTTTGCTCGATCTCATGCTTCCCGGAAAGGACGGCATCGAGGTCTGCAAGGAATTGCGGGAAAAGAAGGCGACGCCCGTCATCATGCTCACGGCCAAAGGGGAAGAAGCCAACCGGGTGCAGGGCTTTGAAGTGGGGACCGATGATTACATCGTCAAGCCCTTCAGCCCCCGGGAAGTGGTCCTCCGCGTCAAGGCCCTGCTCCGGAGGGCGAGCACGACCAGCTATTTGCAAACCGATACGTCCGCCAAGGATGTGTTGGTCTATCCCCATTTGACCATTGACAACGACGCCCACCGGGTGCTGGCCGACGGGGTGGAAGTCAGCCTGACCCCGAAGGAATACGATCTGCTCTACTTCTTGGCCAAAACTCCGGACAAGGTGTTCGACCGGGAACAGCTGTTAAAAGAAGTGTGGCATTATGAATTTTTCGGCGATCTCCGGACCGTCGACACCCATGTGAAGCGTCTGCGGGAAAAATTGAGCAAGGTTTCCGAGGATGCCGCCAAAATGATCGTCACCGTCTGGGGCGTAGGCTACAAGTTTGAGGTCGTGAATGAATGATCTGGAAAAGCGTTGTCGGCAAGCTTTGGGCGACCATTCTCCTGCTCGTCGCCTGCGTCCTCTTCATATTGACCATCCTGCTGATGCAATTTTTCCGGAACTACATTTTGGACGAAATGACCGGCCAATTGATGAGCACCGCGTCCAAAATCGCGGTGATGCTGAAGCATAACGAGGATACGCGGACCGGTTTGGACGTGGCCTGGGAACTGATCAGCGAAGAAACGAAGGTCGTGGTCGTAACCGATGACAACCGGGTCTACTATTCGCCGAACCAAAGGGGAGAAAAGCTGTCCCCGTCCTATTTCCGGAACGATCCGGACTTTTCCGAAGTGTTTTCCGAAGGGGAAACGGTGCAGAAACGCATCCGTCTGCCGGAGGAAGGGGACGCCGGAAGGGACGGCGAGGAGGTTCTGGTCATCGGCAAGCCTTTGAACGAGGGAAACGGGAAAAAGGGCGCCGTGTTCGTCTACCAGTCGCTTGCGGTCATGAAGGAAACGAGCCGGGCCACGACCCGACTGATCTTCTTGGCCGCTGTCATCGCCTTTATCATGACGACCGTTTTTGCCTTTTTCCTGTCGACCCGAATCACTTCCCCATTAAGGAAGATGCGGGTTGCCGCCTTTGAAGTGGCCAGGGGAAAATTCGACACCAAGGTTCCGAAACTGACCAACGATGAAATCGGGGAATTGGCCACCGCCTTCAACCAGATGCGCAAAAAACTGAAGATCAACATGCATGCCCTGAATCAGGAGAAGGAACAATTGGCGGGGATATTGAAAAGCATGGCGGACGGCGTGATCACCTTCAGCAAGGACGGAACGATCCTTCTGACCAATCCCCCCGCCGAGTCCTTCCTCCAGCTCTGGTATTACGAACAGGGGGGCGATGATCTGCAGCAGCTGCCGCCTGCCCTCGTGGATCTGTTCGCCAAAGCGGTGGAGACGGAGCAGGAACAGGTCGGGGAAGTTTCCTTCCAGGGGCGGTATTGGACGGTGATCGTCAGCCCCCTGTACACTGAAGGAAATATCCGCGGCGCGGTGGCCGTCCTCCGGGACATGACGAGGGAAAAGAAGCTGGATAAGCTGCGAAACGACTTCGTCGCCAACGTCTCCCACGAATTGCGCACGCCTATCGCGATGTTGCAGGGTTACAGCGAGGCGCTGATCGACGACGTGGTGACCACGGAAGAGGAGAGAAAGGAATTTATCAAAGTCATCAACGAAGAATCGGAACGGATGGGCAGGCTCGTCAACGAACTTTTGGACTTGGCGAGGATGCAGTCGGACCAGTTCCAATTGAAAATCGAGCAGGTTCCCATCAAGCCGTTCTGCAACCGGGTCATCAAAAAATTCGCCGGGCTGGCGAGGGAAAAGAATATCTCCCTGGAATCCCGCATCGAGTCCGGCGACGAATCTTTTCCCTTCGATCCCGACAGGATGGAACAGGTGCTGACCAATCTGATCGACAACGCCCTCCGCCATACGCCGGAAGGCGGAAGGGTGGAAATCCGCCAAGGGATCCGGGATGACAAACTGTGGCTGGAAGTGTCCGACAACGGATCCGGGATCCCGGAGGAAGACCTCCCCTTCGTCTTCGAACGTTTTTACAAGGCGGACAAGGCAAGGACGCGGGGAAGGTCCGGGACGGGCCTCGGCCTGGCCATCGTAAAGAACATCGTGGACGCCCACCGGGGAACGATCGAAGTGAAGAGCAAAATCGGCCAAGGTACGACTTTTACGGTGATGATCCCGCGAAAATGATCGGATCCGCTGGTTTTTTCCCGTTTTTTCTTGTTCCACGGGAAACCCGGCCCGACGTGAAAGGAGACGGGGAATTTTGCCTCCCGGGCAAAATTCTTTGCCGATCTCCTTTCTTTTTTTTCCGCGACCATCTATAGTAAAATTGTAACTTTTTATTCGCTCCTGCCGACCAATAGATAGCACGGGGAGGATCTTATGGACTCCGTATTTCATGAAATATACAAAAACTACCATCAGGATGTCTTCCAATTTCTTTTTTATTTGGTAAAGGACAGGGAACTTGCGGAAGACTTGATGCAGGAAGTTTATATAAGGGTTTTGAAATCCTACGGGAATTTTGAAGGGAAAAGCAGCGTGAAAACGTGGCTCCTGTCGATCGCCAGGAACGTGGCCATCGATCATTTTCGCAAGGAGAAAAACTGGAAAAAAAGGATTTTTTCCCGGTTCGATTGGAAAGAAAACCAATTGCGGGACGTTCAGCCCCTTCCCGAAGATACGGCGATCATGAATGAGAAGGCGAAGCTGCTTTACCGGTGCCTGGACCTATGTACGGTGGATCAGAAAGCCGTTTTGATCAGCCGGTATATTTACGATCTGTCGATCAAGGAAACGGCGGAGGTTTTGGGCTGGAGCGAAAGCAAGGTGAAAACGACCCAGCACCGGGCCTTGAAGGCGTTGAAACGGGAAATGGAATCGGTCTTAAACAAGGAGGTGGGGGACGAATGAAGGACAGAAGGCTGAATGAGCAGGACATCATCGAAGGATTCCGGCATTTGCCTCCCATTCATGACCGCCGGGATGCGGAAGAAATTTACCGGAAGGTCATGGCGGGCATGGAACAGGAAAAAGCGAAGAAGAAGCGAAGGGTTTTCCTGCCTTCCTTTGCGGCGGCCGCGGCCTTGTCCTTCGCGACGGTCCTCGGATTGTACCTGGCCGGCGGCGGACATCTCCACATGCCCGGAAAAGACGCCGGAAAATTGGAAATCTACTCGGAAAGCCAAGACGCCCCGGCGCAAGAGGAAAGCGAAAGGGGACTCCTTTCGCGCGAGGGCGCGGATACGGCCAACATCCAAAAGGGGGAAAACGTTCCGAAAAAATCCTTGTTGTTTTCCGATGACTTGGACGACGGCGGACAGTTCGTCACGCTGGCCATTCCGGACCCGCAATTCCAAAATATGATCCCGGTCACCTTCCTCGTAAAAGGCGGGGAAGGGGAAAATTGGCTCCAGCAATATACGGAGATGATGAACGAAGTCCATGAAGAAGATCTGGGCCTTGGGGAATATTATCCCTATCGCGGAAAACTGTCCTTCGAAGAGGGGGACGGGGGGATCCGGCTGATGTTGAGCGGGGAAGAGGCCGCGCAGATCTCTTCCGGGACGATCGGGGAGGAAATGCTGAAGAAAAGCTTTGAGGTGTTGCGCTATTTAAATCTCCGCAAAGTCACATTTTATACGGACGGCAAGAAAGAGATTTTTCTCCCCCATACGGGTTGGATCGAAGGGTACGACATCCCGCAGACGCCGAGATACGGCTATTTCCTTTATAAAACGGAAAACTTCACTTATTTGACGCCCGGCCCCAATGCCTATTCGACCGTCAAGGAAGCCCTCAAGGAGATGAAAAAGCGGATCGAGACCCATCTGTTGGCCCCGTCCATTCCGGAACCGTACACGGTTTCGGCGGAGGACCGGGGAGGCGGCCGGCTGGAAGTCCGTTTCCGGGAGGCGGTGACCCTTCCGAACGATGAAGCCGCGATGCGGATGATCGAGGCGATCTTGCTTACGGCCAAAGATTTCGGATACAAGGAAGTGCTGTTCCAAAACGTGAAGAACGACGCGGTGGGGGATTACCGTTTGCAGGAGCCGCTTGCGGTCCCGCTCGCCCCGAACATCGTCGCCGAAATGCGCTGATCCTGACGGAAAGGGGGCCTTTTGCCCGGCGTGCCGATCGTCATGCGGGGACCGCGGGATTCCTCCCTTCCTTGGATGATTCCTTCGGCGCCTTTTCGGCGGATTCCCTTTCGCCCGGTAGACGATCCCGGGCTCTTTTTTTTCCCGGATGGCGTTCAAAAACCAGGAAAAAACAGCGAAAAACGGGAAGGGAGCGCTTCGCCGCAGGCCGCCTCCCGCGGCGCCCTGCTGCCCGCGGGGAAACAGGCATGGAATCAGCTGCCGTCATTTGCGGAAGCGAAAACGTCCGGAAAACGGGGAGCGGCGGCCGAAAACATATTGGCAGGGAAAGTCCCTTTATAGAAGCCGGACGGTTTCCGGAACTGGTTTTCGAGCCAAATCATTTGCTTTTCCTGCAATTTCCGTTATAATAGTAACTGTAAAACTGAAAATCGGATGATTCATCTTCGGGGCAGGGTGAAATTCCCGACCGGCGGTGATAGGACGCAAGGTCCTTAAGCCCGCGAGCCTTTATGGCAGGATTTGGTGAGATTCCAAAGCCGACAGTTACAGTCTGGATGGGAGAAGATGAAGGTTTCGTTCCTCGTGCGTTCAATAAGGCTTATTGAACGTGTACTTTCCTATTGCCTTCGATTCTCCCTCAAGAACGGTTCTTGAGGGATTTTCTTTTGGCGAAAAGGAGGCGAGACCTTCTTCTTGTCGTGAGATGAATCACGGAAAACAGGAGGAAGGACATGGAAAAAAGGAATGTGAAAAGGTTTGCCGCCATCGGCATGCTAAGTGCGCTTTCCTACGTACTGATGCTGCTCAATTTCCCGCTGCCGCCCTTTCCCAAATATTTGCAGGTGGATTTTAGCGACATTCCCGCCCTCATCGCCGCCATCGTCATGGGTCCGATGGCGGGGGTGGCCGTCGAGCTCGTCAAAAATGTATTGGACATGATCACGACGGGCAGCGAAACCGGCGTGCCGGTCGGACACTTCGCCAATTTCGTCGCGGGGGTCGTCTTCATTTTGCCGGTCTATGCCATTTATATCCGGCTGAAAAACAAAAAGGGAATGGCGATCGCCCTCATCGCCGGGACCGTCACGATGGCCCTTGTCATGAGCGTCATGAACTATTTTATTCTTCTTCCCCTCTATGTCATGTTCATGAACTTCCCGGCTTTAAGCGGCCCGGAGGCGCTGGAACTGGTCGTCACGGCCATCTTCCCGTTCAACGTGGTGAAAGGGCTGATGATTACCGCGCTTTTTATGCTCATTTTTGCAAAAATCCAGGATTGGCTGCTGAAGCAGCAGCGGGCGTTTAAAAAGGCATGAAAAAGAAAAACGAATATTGGCCCGGCAATGGCCGATATTCGTTTTTAATTTTTTTCGAATTTTTGCCGATAAAAAGAGGGCGGGGCTTCCGGATTGCCGGCTGAAAACGGGGAAATCCGGTCCCAAAAGCGGAGCCGGCCCGGAAAAAGGGAACGGAAGGAACCCGGTCCGCGAAGAAGAGGAGAGAAAAGGCTACGCTTACGTATGTGTAAATTTTTTTCGGTTCAGGATCGATCCAATAAGCAAAAAAGAGGAGGCTTCCTACAATATAAGTTCCGCTCGTGGCCCGGCACGGGTCCATATCGGTATGAGGGCTCCTGAAATACCGATCCAATAACCGCCCCGAGAAGATCTTAACCCATACTTCTCTTCCGGTACCGTCGAACGGAAGGAGCGCCGTCTCCTTAAAAAGGGCGGGCAGAGGGCATAGGCCGGGAGGCACCCGGCGGGCCGGCCGGAATTTTGCGGTTCCCTGTTTTCGGGAAAGCATGGATTGGTTCGCCCGTTCCCCTTGCGGACGGCGCTTGTCCGGTTCCCGCGGTTTCGGGCGTCTGCCCCGCTTTTTACGGCAAGCCTTTTCCGAAAAAAACTCCGGCTTTCCGCCGGAGAGGGGTCATTATTCGAATTTGTTCGGATCGCCGTCAAAAGGTTCGTCGGCGACGCGAATGGATTCGGTGGGGCAGCCTTCGTATGCGTCCATCATATCATCGATGAGTTCTTCCGGTACTTCCACGACCCCTTGATTGTCATCCAATATGCAATAGGCGATGCCTTCGTCGTCGTAATCATAAAGGTCGGGAGCGGTGGCTCCGCATGCCCCGCAGGCGATGCATGTATCTTTATCCACAATCGTATATTTTGGCATAGAAAACCCTCCGTTATTTGGCAAAAAATATATGCGAACCAAATGGATCTTGTAAAGGGTACAACATCATTGTAAAACTCATGTTTCAACTTTTCAATAGAAATGCATGCGAAAAGGAAAACTGTTTTGCGGAAAACGGGACTTGAAAACATAAAAATAAAAAGCCGTTTTGTCCCCGTTCCGTCGGAAACCGGGGCTTTTGGCGGGCCGGACCAAAAGAATTCAAAGCCGTTTGGTTCCCATTTCGTCGGAAGCCGGGCGATAAGTCTTCGGAGACGGATGCCGGATCCCTGCACAAGGGGAAGGTCCCGGGCGAAATCGGGCCCAAGGCAAACTTTCCGGACGGAGCGCGGATTTTTGAACGGGGCGCCGGCTTCCCAAAGTGTGCGCCGGCACCGGCAAGCCTCTTTTTCTTCGGGGGATCGCGAAACCCGTTTTATTGTATACTATGATTAACGGAGGTATACGATCGGAAGGAACCCCGAAGGAAAAATGGGGATTCATCGGGCGTTTTCCGATTTTGCGGCCGGTACATGCCCGCGGGGAATGCGTTGGCGGCTCCCCTCCGGACGCGGAAGGCTGCGGCTTTGCGCACGGGTGTCCGGACCGGAAAACCTTTCGCTCCGTTTCGGCGGAACGGGCATTTTTCCCCGGATGCCGGATGCACCGGAAAGCCGGGCGATGGAAAACCGGCCTCATCTTTTGCCGGGGAGGGGCGGCCCTCTCCTGTGGTGCCGGTTTTTCACGGAACCGGGACGGCGCGCCTTGCTGCCCCCGGAAAATCATCCGTCCGGCTGACCGGGGAAGGGCCGCCGAAACAAAGCCGGCCGGGAAATAGCCTCCGGAAACGGCGACGACAAGAAAGAATGGGAGTTCTTATGAAAAACAGGCAGCAAGCGATCATTCGGCAATTGACCGACCGGGAATTGACGTTGAACATCTATTTGTCCCAGCTGCTCCTTTTCCTCCTTGCGGGAGTCGGGAGCTTTCTTTTCATGGGCGGGCCGGGAAACTTGTTCGCCCTGATGACATGGGGGGAGGGGAGACATCTTTTGATCGGGATCACGGTCGGGTTCTTCGTGTTTGTCGCCGATCTTTTCCTGATGTCCCTTTTGCCCCCTTCCAGTTATGACGACGGAGGGATTAACGAACGGATTTTCCGAAACCGTCCGGTCCATTACGTCATCGGTTTGGCGGCGGCCGCCGCCTTTTGTGAAGAGCTGCTGTTTCGGGGGGTGATCCAAACCGAATTCGGAATGGCAGCCGCCAGCCTCCTTTTTACATTGGTTCATGTCCGGTATTTGTACAAATGGATTTTATTTATCCAGACCCTTTGCGTCAGTTTCCTTTTCGGTTTTGTTTTCGCCCGGACGGGGAATTTGGCGGCTGTCATGGTGATGCATTTTACCATCGACGTCCTGCTCGGGCTTTATTTGTCCGGCATTTCGGTAAAAGGAGGCGGACGGACATGATCTTCGGGCCGGAAAAAGAAACGGGGCGAGGGCGGGATGGGGCGGATCGTTCCGAATATATGGCCGATCGGACGGCTTCCCCCGCAGGCGATCCGTTCGAAGCGATGATGGCTTCCCACCTGCCCCCAAGAAAGGAAGTCCACGGTAGACAAAAGCCGAAGCACCGGAAAAAAAGGAAACGGCGGCTGAAATATCCGCTCATCACTTTGCTGGCGTTCCTGTTTATTATTTTGCCGCTCGTTATCATCTATATTTACTTGCATTACGATTTTTCCCCGGCGGACAAAAATCCCGCCGGACACAAGGATGCGTTTGAAAAGGTCGACATCGATCCCGGCTTTTGAGGCGGGACCGGCCGGTCATATTTCCGCGCCTCCGGACATACCTTTGTAGTAAAAAGCGGATGGTGGTCGGTTCGGATGGAAGAGGTTATCAAAAATCTGGAAGATTGGACGGATCCCGCCACAAAACAGATGCTGCAAAACCTCGTCGAGCGGAAACGGAAATATGACCGGCTGAAAAATCAGCATCAGCTGATCTTGTTCGTCGCCGTTTCCTTCAGTTGTTTTTACTTCTATTACGTTTACCGGCTGATTTATTTGCCCCATTTCCATTCCGTAACCGCCCTTTTTTCGGCCTTTTTCGACGACCGCTACAATCCTTTTTTTCTCTTTGCCCTTCTCGCGGTTTACGGGATCACGGGGATATGGAAGCGGAAGGCGGACGAGGCCGAAGAGGAATTCGAAGCGCTGAGGCGGGAGATCATCGACAAAAGCAAAGACCTGTGGGACGACGGCGGGTCGTGGAAGAAAAGGCACATCGTCTTTGAAATCATGAAAAATCATTTCGACATCAATCTGTATCACGAAAACAAATGAGGCCGCCAAGGATCCGCCGGAAAACCGGCTGACGGAAAAAGGCCGGCGGAAAGCCCGCGAAGGGCCGGATCGGCCGGCGGCGACAAGGGACGGGGCATTTTCCGAAAAAGGATTTATATATGGAAAATTTTACAAATCATTTTGTTTATGAAAAATGAAAATCTTCGCGATACCTTCTTGCATTCTAGTAAGGATGGAGTATACTAGTCATGAAAAGACTTTGATCTTTGTGAAAAATAGCGGGAGGTTTCCAAATGGCGGCTCAAGAGGGGACAGAGCAAGTACACAAAGAAGGCAGCGAAAAAAAAGAGGAACATGACATCCTGACGGCAACGCAGACCATCATTCACCAAGCGCTGGAAAAGCTCGGCTATCCCGAAGAAGTTTACGAGCTGTTGAAAGAACCGTTACGGATGATGACCGTCAAAATTCCCGTCCGCATGGATGACGGATCCGTTAAAGTGTTTACGGGCTACAGGGCCCAGCATAACGATGCGGTCGGCCCCACGAAGGGAGGAATCCGCTTCCATCCCGATGTTACTGAACGTGAAGTGAAAGCCCTTTCCATATGGATGAGCTTAAAATGCGGGATCGTCGACCTGCCTTATGGCGGGGGCAAAGGGGGCATCGTCTGCGATCCCCGGAAACTGTCGTTTCGCGAACTGGAAAGGCTGAGCCGCGGATATGTCCGCGCCATCAGCCAAATCGTCGGACCGACGAAGGATATTCCCGCCCCCGATGTGTTTACGAACTCGCAAATCATGGCATGGATGATGGATGAGTACAGCCGGATTGACGAATACAATTCCCCCGGCTTCATCACCGGCAAACCCCTCGTATTGGGCGGTTCCCACGGAAGGGAATCGGCGACGGCCAAAGGGGTAACGATCTGCATCCGGGAAGCGGCGAAAAAGATCGGATTGGATTTGAAAAATGCCCGCGTCGTCATTCAAGGGTTCGGCAACGCGGGAGGGTTTTTGGCGAAATTTATGCATGACGCCGGGGCGAAGGTCGTCGGCATTTCCGACGTATACGGGGGGTTGTACGATCCCGACGGGCTGGATGTCGACTATTTGCTGGACCGCAGGGACAGTTTCGGCACGGTGACGAAATTGTTCAAAAACACGATCACGAACAAGGAATTGCTGGAATTGGACTGCGACATCCTCGTGCCGGCGGCCATCGAAAATCAAATTACGGAAGAAAACGCCCACAATATCCGGGCGAAAATCGTCGTGGAGGCGGCCAATGGCCCGACCACGTTGGAAGCGACGAAGATCCTGACCGAACGCGGCATCCTCATCGTTCCCGACGTGCTGGCATCCGCGGGCGGAGTAACCGTCTCCTATTTTGAATGGGTGCAAAATAATCAAGGTTATTATTGGACCGAAGAAGAAGTGGAAGAGAAATTGGAGAAGGTGATGGTGAAAGCCTTCAATAATGTCTATAATACGGCCCAAACGCGAAAGGTGGACATGCGGCTGGCGGCCTACATGGTCGGAGTCCGGAAAATGGCGGAAGCCTGCCGGTTCCGGGGATGGGTCTAAGGTTGCATCTCATCGGTTTTTATTGAAAAGCGCCTGTTCGATCTCCTATTATTATAAATAGGAGATCTTTTTCTTTTGATGCCTTGTGCCGAAGGAGTGCGAATGACATGCAACAGGAAAAATGCGTGATCGTCGGATGCGGTCCCTGCGGGATGGCATGCGCCATTGCCCTTCAAAAGATCGGGATCAATCCTTTGATCATAGAAAAAGGAAATGTTGTCCATTCCATTTATCAGTTTCCGACCCACCAAACCTTTTTCAGCTCGAGCGACCGGCTGGCGATCGGGGATGTGCCCTTCATCACGGTGGAACGGAAGCCGACCCGGAATCAGGCCCTCGCCTATTACCGGCATGTGGCCGCGATCAAAAAATTGCGCATCCGGAAATATGAAGAAGTCTTGGAAGTGAAAAAGCGGGAGAACGGCCGCTTCTTCATCAGGACGACGAAGGGCGAATACGAGGCCCCATATGTCGTCATCGCCACCGGCTATTACGATCATCCGAACGAAATGGGGATCCCGGGCGAGCATTTGCCGAAGGTTTTCCATTATTTCAAGGAAGCCCATCCCTTTTTCGACATGGACGTGGCCGTCATCGGCGGGAAAAATTCCAGCGTCGACGCCGCCCTGGAATTGCACAAGGCGGGGGCGCGGGTGACGGTTTTGTACCGCGGTTCCGGCTATTCTTCCCACATCAAGCCGTGGATCCTGCCGGAATTTGAGTCCCTCGTCCGGAAAGAGGAAATCCGGATGATTTTTCACGCCAATGTCTTGGAAATTACGGAAGATGCGGTCATTTATGAGGTGAACGGCGAACGGAAGAAAATCAAGAACGATTTTGTTTTCGCGATGACCGGCTACCACCCGGACCATTCCCTGTTGCGGAAAATCGGCGTGGCGATCGACGAGGAAACCGGAAGGCCGAAATACCATCCCGACACGATGGAAACGAACGTGGAAGGCCTTTTTATTGCCGGCGTGATCGCGGCGGGAAACAACGCCAATGAGATCTTTATCGAAAACGGCCGGTTCCACGGCGATTTCATCGCCGGCGCCATCAAAGAACGGGAAAAATAAGCCGGGAGGAAAAACCGTTCGGGATCGCGAAAAAAGCCGGGGCATGCGGCTAAAAGGGCCCGGACGGGCGCCATCCGGCGAAGGGATCGAAGAAGGAGAAACCGGTCCCAGCGCGTGCTGCCGCTCCGGACGGCCATGTCCGCGGGAAGGGATCCTTCCGGTCATGCGGGCGGGCATCCGAAAAAAAACGGGGCGGCCGGGGGCGCAAAGGGGAAGACCGGCGGGGCGGAAGGGCCGGGTCAAGGGAGGCGAAGGCGGAAGGGAACCGGTTGCCTTCATTGGAAAAATTCCTTGATTTTTTCCGGATCCTTTGTCCGTTCCAGCGCCAGCATCAGCTGGATCCTCGCCTTTTGCCCGTTCAGCCCGTTGGAAAAGATGATCCCCATCCTTTTCAATTGGGCGCCTCCCCCCTCATATTGGTAGACGTCCTCCACCGTTCCGTTGAAACAGCGGGAGACGAGGACGATCGGGATCCCCTCTTCCAGCAGTTTGCGGATCCCGGGAAGGACCTGCGGCGGGAGATTGCCCTGCCCCAGCGCCTCGATCACCAGTCCGTCGATCTTCATTTCGCTGAGGGCGAAGAAGAGGGATGCGTCCATGCCCGCATAGGCCTTCAGCAATTCGACCCGCTTCGACAAGGCGTTCACGGGGATTTTTTTCCTTCCGATCGGCTGGTGGTGGAAGAGGATCGCTTTTTTCGTGATGATGCCGATCGGACCGTATTGCGGGCTCTGGAAAGTGGACACGTTGCTTGTATGGGTTTTCGTGACGTTTTTCGCGCTGTGGATCTCATCGTTCAGCACGACGAGCACCCCTTTGTCCCTTGCCTCGTCGTGAACGGCCGTACGGACGGCGGCGATGAAGTTATACAGCCCGTCCGACCCGATTTCGTTGCTTGAACGCATCGCCCCGGTAACGACGATCGGGATGTCGGTGTCCACGGTTAAATCAAGGAAATAGGCCGTTTCTTCCAGCGTATCGGTCCCGTGGGTGATCACGGCGCCGTCGATCCCGTTTTTTTCGAGATGATGTTCGATGCGTTCCTTTAACATCAGCATTTCGCGTGGGGTGATGTGGGGCGAGGGCAGCTGAAAGGGTTCTTCGACGATCAAGTCCGCCAGATGGCCCGCCGCTTGGGCCGATTCCAGCAGCGGGTTCGTCCCCGACGGTTTCACTTCCCCCGAACGCTTGTCTTCATACATGGAAATCGTTCCGCCGGTATGGAGGATCAATATTTTTTTCACGATTTTCCCTCCTTCAAACTTTTACGCAGAGACTCGGAATCGAAAAAGCTGTTAGAGAAATGGGGTTTGCGATGATTTCCGTCGTTTCCGCCGGGATTGCCCCCGGCCTGGCGCTCCTCAGCTATTTCTATTTGAAAGATGAATATGAAAAAGAACCGGTTTTCCAAGTGCTGAAGACCTTTATCCTCGGCGCGGCATTGGTGTTCCCCATCATGTTTATACAATATGTCCTCGACTACGAGCAAGTTTTCCCCGCCAGGGTCTTGCGCGCCTTTATCGTTGCGGGGTTTTTGGAAGAATTCTTCAAATGGTTTTTTCTTTATTATACCGTTTTTAAATTCCGGTTATTGGACGAACCGTATGACGGCATCGTATACGGGGTCAGCATCTCCCTCGGTTTTGCCACCGTGGAAAACATCCTGTTCTTGATGGCGAACGGGATCCAGTACGCCCTCGGAAGGGCGGTCTTGCCGGTTTCCAGCCACGCCCTCTTCGGCGTCATCATGGGCTATTATTTGGGAAAAAGCGAATTTGCCGGGAGGGGAAAACCGGTCTATTTGGCATTGTCGGTCGTCCTTCCGATCCTTTTCCACGGCCTCTATGATTTGATTTTAACCTTTTTCCACTGGTATGTTTGGATGCTGCCTTTTATGCTGTGCTTATGGTTTTTGGCGATGTGGAAGGTTAAAAGGGCGAAGGCGGCGAAATTTTCCTATGGAAGCTCGAAAAAGAGCTTTACCGGATGAACACGGGCCGGGATTCCGCCTCCCTCCGGTTTCCGGAAGCTTCCGCCGACGGCCGAAAACGGGCGGCCAAACCCGCAGGTCCTCCGAAAAGGGCCTGCGGGTTGTTTCCGTTCCGCGTCCTTATTCGGCCGCCCCTTTACCCGCTCCGGCCAATCCGCCTGCGCCTTCTCGCCCCGGGTCCCCTCCCGCGCAAAACCGCTCCGCCCGTCTCATCCGACGGATGTCCCGCCGCCCGAATTCCCCTTTCGGGTCCCTTTTTCCGGCCCTTCCCATCATGGGCGCAAACGGACAAGATTGCCCGAAGAAAAGATTTTCGCGGAGGTCCACAGGGAACCTCTTTTTTTTTGAAAAAACATGTTTCGAGGATGTTTTCCCGGAAAACCGCATCCTTTCCTCGCGGGCGTTTAAAACGGTGTTCCCGGAAACATCCCCCTTTTTCGGAAGAAAAGGGAGAATAATTTTGCCAATCGGGAAAAAAATATAGCCATAAGCTGCCACATACAACGGAGGGAAGGATATGCGAATCGGGAAATGGACGAAGCGTTTTGTCTTGCTTGCAAGCCTGTTGCTGTTGATTTTTTCGCAAATGCACGGAAACGAAACCCGCGCCTTTTCCAATCAAGTGATCCAAGTGGGCGCCGTCGGGGATGACGTGATCGAGCTGCAAGCGAGATTGCAATATTTGGGGTTTTATAACGGAAAAATTGACGGCGTGTTCGGGTGGAGGACCTATTGGGCGCTGAGGAATTTTCAATACGAATTCGGATTGAAGGTGGACGGTTTGGCCGGGACGAAAACGAAGGAAAAACTCGTGAAGGCATCCCGGTATGATGAACAATTTGTCAAAGAACAGATTCGGAGCGGGAGAAAATTTACTTACTACGGCGGCGTGGATTTGAACAAGCAGACGGCGCCCTCGGGACAGGGGCAAAAGGCGCCTTCCGGGGGAAAGACGTCCGGAGGGCAGGCGGCGAAACCGACGGCGGTCAACGTTCCCGGCGGTTTTTCCCAAAACGATATCCAACTGATGGCCAACGCCGTTTACGGAGAGGCCAGGGGCGAACCTTATATCGGCCAGGTGGCGGTGGCCGCGGTCATCCTGAACCGTTTGGAAAGCCCGTCATTTCCCAACACGGTGGCGGGGGTCATTTTCGAACCGGGGGCCTTCACCGCGGTGAGCGACGGGCAGATTTGGCTCACTCCGAATGAAACCGCAAAACAGGCCGTTCTCGATGCGATCAACGGATGGGACCCGTCCGGGAACGCATTGTATTATTTCAATCCGAACACGGCGACCAATCCGTGGATATGGTCCCGTCCCCAAATCAAGAAAATCGGCAAACATATCTTTTGCAAATAGGAGTGACTGCCATGCGAGGTGTTTTGATTGCAGCATTGATCGTCCTTCTCGTCGGGACGGGCTACTGGGGCTACCAGGAGCATAAGGAAAAAAACGCCATCTTGATCAACGCGGAAAACAATTACCAGCGGGCCTTCCACGAATTGACGTACAACATCGATATTTTGCACGATAAAATCGGAACGGCGCTGGCCATGAATTCCCGAAAGTCCCTGTCTCCCGCCTTGGCGGAAGTCTGGCGCATGACTTCCCAGGCGAACAGCGAGGTCGGGCAGCTTCCGCTGACCCTCGCCCCCTTCAGCAAAACCGAAGAGTTTTTGTCGCAAATCGGCGATTTCACCTATAAAACCGCCGTCAGGGACTTGGAAAAGGAACCGCTGTCGGACGAAGAATACCAAATGTTGAAATCGCTCTATCAAAAGTCGGCGGAGATCCAGGACGAATTGCGGAAAGTCCAATATCTGGTCTTGAACAACAGACTCCGATGGATGGATGTGGAAACGGCGCTGGCCACCGGGAAAGGGAACACGGACAATTCGATCATCGACGGGTTTAAAACCGTTGAAGAAAAGGTCTCCGGCTATTCGGAAACTGATCTCGGCCAATTTTTATCCTCTTCCATCAAGAAAAAGGAGAAGGGATACAAAAATTTAAAAGGAAAGACGATTTCCAAGAAAGAGGCGGCGGCCATCGCGAAAAAGTACGCGAAAGCTTCGGGCGGCGCAAAGGTCAACGTGTCGGAAGGCGGAAAGGGGTCCGATTATGCGTTCTACAGCGTGACCGTTAAGGACCGGAGCGGGGAGACGGACATGGACATTACGAAAAAGGGCGGATACCCGATTTGGATGATCAGGAACCGGGATGTGAAGGAGCAGAAAATCAGTTTAAACGAGGCGGGAAACAAGGCGGCGGAATTTTTGCAAAAGAACGGGTTCGAAAACATGGAGATGCTGGAAAGCGCCCAATACGATCATGTCGGCGTCTTTACCTTCGTCGCGCGGGAAAAGAATGTCCGCGTGTACCCGGACGCGGTCAAAATCAAGATCGGCCTCGATGACGGAAGCCTCATCGGCTTCTCCGCCGAAGAATACTTGGCTTCCCACAACACGAGGGAGATTCCGGAACCCGCCGTACAGGAAGCGGAGGCGAGAAAGCGGCTGAATCCGAATTTGAAGGTGATGGACCAAAGGTTGGCCATCATCCATAACGACGCCAACGAAGAAGTCCTTTGCTACGAATATTTGGGCGTCTTGGGGGACGACACCTACCGGGTGTTCGTCAACGCCGAGGACGGAACGGAAGAGAAGGTGGAAAAACTGCAAAACGCCGAACCGATTTATGAAAATTTGATCAACGGAAAGGCATGAAAGGATTTGCGGGCCGAAAGGCCCGTTTTTTCTTCCTCCGGCGGTGCTTGGCGGAGGCGGGCGAAAAAAAGCGAGAAGCCGTCCCGCGGAAAGGGTTGATAAATGCGCGGATGCCGGGGAATTTCGGTCTATCCGGGAGGCTGCGGTTCCCGTTCGTCGAATGACCGCCGCGGATGATGCCGGGGGCCTTGCCGGGCCCCATTTGGCACAAGACGGGTTCTATCCGCTAAGCCCAGGAAAGAGCTTCCGGTAATTCTTTCCGGGTCATTGCCGGAAAAAGGCTGCCACAAAAGCACGATTAGCCGTGAATTGGAACGTGGAACGGTCACCCGAATGAAATCAGCTAGGGCATCTCCAAGCCCACTTCCCGGAAACCGCGCAAATCCGCCATGAAGTATAGCGGCAGACTGCGGCGCCGAATTGAAATAGGGAAACCGGCGCCCTCGCCGATCTTGGGCATCGCCGCCTGAACGGCCATGCGGGGGAGGCGTCCGCCGGCTTGCGGATACCGTCTCCGGGCGGGCCGGCGCCCCCGCCCATCCCGGACGCCCGTGGCTCGGGGAATGCCATTTCCGCCGATTTTAAAAAATTCTTTTTCTTTAAAAAAAGAAGTGCCATAATAATAAAGTAGACGATCCATTTTTTTGTGGGAGATGGGGAGATGTTACGAATCGGAGATTTTTTGACGATCGAAATCCAGGAAGGCACCCGGCTGGAAAAGTTCCGCAGCAAAGTCGCCGACTTGGACGAAGAGTCCCTGTACATCGAATATCCCGTCAATTTGCGGACGAACCGGACTTCCTTTCTGATGATCGGGACCAACATGCAAGTCTCCTTTACCAGGGACGACAGTTCTTATCTTTTTTTTACGGAAGTGACCGGGCGGGTGAAAAGGGAATTGCCCCTGCTGCAATTAAAACGGCCGGGGGATGATGAAATCCATCGCATCCAAAGGAGGGAATTCGTAAGGATCAAATGGCCGGTGGACATCGCCGTCCATCCGATCCGGAATGAATTTTCCCCCTTTTGCACCGTGACCGACGACATCAGCGCCGGCGGGTTGTCCTTTTACGCCCCGGCCTCGGTCCCTTTGGCCGAAAACGATCCGTTTATCAGCTGGATCGTTTTGCCGTTGCAATCGGGCTACCAATACTTAAAATTGAAAAGCGCCGTCGTACGAACGGAAAGAGCCAGGGAAAACGCCAATCTCCTTTCCGCCCAATTTTTGGAAAAAACCGCCCAGGAAGAGCAGCATCTGATGCGTTTTGTATTCGAAGTGCAATTGGCTCTCAGGCAAAAGGAAACCCGTTTCCGGGTATAAATTTCGCAAATCGGCCGAACAATAGTAGAAAAAAGGTTTCAGGTGATGGCTGTGGAAAGGGTGGAGCGCATTCTTTGGAAGCTGGCCGCCGTTCAATTGGTCCTGCTGCTTTTGTGTCAAATTTTGTTCCACCATTTTGACTTCTTTCCGGAATTGAAAAAACAATTGCACGTCGAAGGAGTCGGTGAACAAAATTTGACAGAAATCATCGAAACGGTAAATTCTCGGTAAGCAGGTATAAATCCTGCTTTCTTTTATGTTAAAATATTGATTGTTGATCGATTCTTTATGAAATACCAATTCATAGAAGCGGGAGGCAATATGACGAACCAACGGAGGATAGCGATCGCCATCGACGGCCCCGCGGCGGCGGGGAAAAGCACGGTGGCCAAAATCGTCGCCAGAAAATTGAACTTTTTATACATTGACACGGGCGCCATGTACCGCGCGCTCACTTGGAAAGCCCTCAAAGAAAAGGTCGATGTCCGGGACGAAGAAAGGTTATACGAACTGCTGCGGCACACGGCCATCGAATTAAAGCAGGAGGGCGGCGCGCAAAGGGTGCTCGTGGACGGAAAGGAAGTGACGGAAGCCATCCGCTTGCCGGACGTCACCCGCAACGTCTCCGACGTTTCCAAACATGAACGGGTCCGCCGGGAAATGGTGAAAAGGCAGCAACAATTGGCGGAAAATGGCGGGGTCGTCATGGACGGCAGGGATATCGGCACCTGCGTTTTGCCGGAGGCGGAGGTGAAGATTTTTCTCTCCGCGAGCGTCGATGAACGGGCGAGGCGAAGGCATCTGGAAAATCAGAAAAAGGGCATTCCCTCCGATCTGGAACAATTGAAGAAAGAGATCGAAACGAGGGACCGAATGGATACCGAAAGGGAATTCGCCCCTTTAAGGAAAGCGGCGGATGCCGTGGAAATCGATACGACCGGAATCCCGATTGAAGGGGTGGTCGAAAGGATCATGGAAATCGCAAAAGAGAAACTCGGGCTTAATGAAAACGGGGAGATGAAGGGATAAAATCCCAAGCATTTGTTCTTGACAAGCAGGCCCGTTTTATAGGAAGTTAAAAGGAAGAAGATGCCACTGGCGTTGATTTAGGATGAAGGAGGAAATACATATGACCGAAAACATGAACGATATCCCGATGAGGGAATATAAGGTCGGGGATACGGTCACCGGCCGGGTAACAAAAATAGAGGATAAACAGGTGTACGTCTCCATTCCCGATTCTAAAGCGGACGGGATTATCCCGATCAGCGAGCTTTCCCCGTTACATATCGAAAAGCCCGCAGACGTGGTTCAAGAAGGCGACGAATTGCAGCTTGCCGTGATCAAAGTGGAAGAGGATCTCCTCATCCTTTCCAAGCGGAGGATTGACGCGGAAAAGGCATGGGCGGAATTGCAGGAGAAATTTGAAAAGGGCGAAGCCGTCGAAGGCGAGATCAAGGACATCGTGAAAGGCGGCCTCGTCGTCGATCTGGGCGTTCGCGGATTCGTCCCCGCGTCCCAGGTGGAAGACCATTATGTGGAAGATTTTTCCGGATATGTCGGGCGGACATTGCCCTTTAAAATCATCGAACTGGACAAGGAGAAAAACCGCCTGATCCTTTCCCACCGTGAGGTGGTTTTGGAAGAAAAATTAAAGCAGAAAAAAGAACGGCTGGAAAGCTTGAAAGCGGGGGATATCGTCACCGGTACCGTCCGCAGGATCACCGATTTCGGGGTTTTTGTGGACATCGGCGGAATCGACGGACTCATTCATATTTCCCAATTGTCCCATCAGCATGTCGAACACCCGTCGGAAGTCGTTTCCGTGAACGACGAGATCCGCGTGAAGGTGTTATCCGTCGATCCGGAAAAAGAGAAAATTTCTTTGTCCCTGAAGGAAACGACGCCGGGGCCGTGGGAAAATATTTCTGAAAAGTTTTCCGCCGGCTCCGTGGTGGAAGGCACCGTCAAGCGGATCGTATCCTTCGGCGCCTTCGTGGAACTGATCCCGGGGGTGGAAGGGCTGGTCCATATTTCCCAAATTTCCAATAAACATATCGGCACCCCCAGGGAAGTTTTAAGCGAAGGGGACAAGGTGAAAGTAAAAATATTGAAAGTGGATGAAGAAAACAAACGGATCTCCTTGAGCATCAGGGAGGCGGAGGAAAAGGTCGAAGAAACGGAATACGAGATTCCGCAGGAATCGAAAGGGTTTCAAATCGGCGAGATCCTCGGCGACAAGCTGAAGGAAATCCAATAAACGGACGCTTTTTGCGGCCGCTTGCGACAGATTGGCAGGCGGCCTTTTATTTTTGGGCTTTTTCCCGTGCTTCGTTTTTGCCTGGGGACCGCAAGATTCTCTCTTCCCTCGTGTTTCTTGCCGTGGTTGGATCTCCACCCTTTCCCTTTTTCCGCCCTCCTTTTCGGGCGGCCGTTCCCCGTTTCCCGGAAACCGGACGAATCGAAAGCGGTGCGCCCGCGGAATCTTTGCCCTTTGAACCGTCCGGCCGAACGTTCCGCACCCGCGGCAGGCGAATTATCCCAAATTCCTGCATTCATGCGGCGGATCTCCTCTTTCATGGATAAATTCGGACAAATCGAATTGCCTATTGATCAAAACAATTTTCTGCCCGTGAAGCCCGACGTTCCGGACCGCTTTCTCCGTCCCTCCCCCGAGCCGCCCTCCCCCTTTCCGGTTCCGGCCCTTTCGGGATTGCCGGGGTTTTTCCGCCGTTTGAAAAAGGGATATTTTGTTCATAATGGTTCCTGACGGAACGACAGGAGGGAAACCGATGCCCGGTTTTTTGTTTTATTGGATCGCCTGGTCGGTTTGGATCATCGCCACCTTTCTCTTGGATAAGGATCACCCGAGCCGGGGAAGACTGGCCGCAGCCAGTCTGCTCCTGATCATCCTTTCCCCTTGCCGGGCGGAGTTCTTTCATCTGGAATTCACCCTTTCGCTGCCGTTGATTTTGTTCTTCTGTTACGGCCATTATGGCAAGATGGGCGTGTGGGAGCTTGCCAACCAGGCGGTGCGGATCTTAATCGTGACCGTCGCCCATGCCGGCTATCTGCTCATGGTTTTGAGCGAACCGGTTTTGTTGATCGTCCATCCGGCGATATGGAAAACGGCCCTTTTTTTCCTGCTCGGACAATTGGCCTTTTCCCGTTTTTCCGACCGGCTTTACGGCACCTTGACCGGTTTTGTCCACGGGCAGATCCTTTATGCCCTGCTGCTGGAAAAATACGGGATCCGGGTGCCCCTGGATGCCTTCTTCCTGGATGAAACGGCCGTGTTGTTCGCCGTCCTCCAAGGATGGAACGGTCTTGCCAGGCTGTTTGCCCAATTCGGCGGAAAAAGCGTGCCTGCAGGAAAGGAGCGGCCTTTTTCATGAGCGAATATTTTTATCCGTCCCTGTTCGGCATTTCCGCCGGCGTATTGGCGAGGATCCTGATGCTCCGGACCGATTACCGGCAATACCCGACCTATTTGCACGGGAAAATCATCCATATCGCCCTCGGCTTCATCGCCGCCTCGTTGGGAACGATCGCCGTTCCCGCCCTGTTGGAGCAGCAATATACGGCGATCACCTTTTTGACGCTGGCCGCTTCCCAATTCCGGGAAGTGCGGAATATGGAAAGGAATACGTTGACCCAATTGGATGCCTATGAGCTGGTGCCGAGGGGCAGCACTTATATCGAAGGGATTGCCATCGCCTTTGAGAGCAGGAATTATTTGGTCATCTTCACGTCCGTACTCACCACTTTAGCTTCGATCCTGTTTTCCTTTTGGGCCGGCGCCGTTGTCGCCCTGCTTTGCATGATCGCCGCGAGGGTGCTGATGGCGGGGGGAAAACTGGGGGATATTTGCGAGGTCCGCCACGTCCCGCCCCGTTTTGAAGGGGAAGGGCTGTACATCGACGATATTTATATCATGAACATCGGCCTGCCGGAAAGAAGGGAAGAAATTTTGCGGTACGGGACGGGCTTCCTTTTGCTTCCGAAAAATTTCAATGCCCGGACCACCATCGCCAATCTGGGCCAGCGCCAGGCGATTTTGCACGATGTTTCCACGGCCCTTGGCGTCCACCGGGATTCCGGCACCCCCGCACTGGTCCCTTTGGCCAAGCGGGATCAGAATGACGGGAGGGTGGCCGTGTTCATTCTTCCCCAGGAGAAAAACGTGGAAAAGGCCTTGGAGATCATCCGGCGGGTGCCGACTTTGGAAAACGCCATCCGGATGCCGGCGAAGCGGTTGAGGATGTAGGAGGCTGATCGTTTTGGGAACAACCTTTGAAAAAATGATCTTGGCCGTGGTGACCACCAACCCGAAAAAAGCCCCTTCGGGCATTTGCGTGTTCCACTGCGACGATGAAGAGGAAATGTTCGATATCGCCGCCAAACTGGAAGCGATCACGGACGGGATCGCCCACCGGTTGCGGAACGATTTGATGATCCTTGTCAGGCACGGATAGCCGAAAGGGGAAGGAAGGGGTTCGGTCCTTGGCGGGAAAATCCCGCTTGCCGCCCGCAAGAAACCGCATCCCGCGATCGGGGCAACGGCGGCCTTCCTTTTCCGCCGCCGGCGCTGACCGGAAAAAGGGGAACAAAACCGATGCCGGACCTTCCCCGCCGTGGCGGACAAACCGCAACCCGTAAGCCATTTCCTTCCCCCGCGGCCGGTCCGCCATCGGATCCGGCCGGTTCATCTTGGCCAAGGATGGTCCGGCGCCGCATGATGCCGTCGATCACGGGAAAGCGTTTGTTTTCCCTTTCAACGGATGCCTCATCCGTCCCCCGCCGCAAAACCTTCCCGCACATGAAATCTCCGTTACCGGCCGGCGTCGCCTAATCCATGTTCAGCCGATCCCTGAAGGGTCGGCCATCGGGAGGCAAGCGGGCCGAGGCGGTTCACCGCCGGCGCCTGATCCGGCTTTTCCCCTTTCATTTTCCCGATGAAATGAAGCCGTTCGCAAGGGGCCGCCTTCGGACGGTCAAAACCCTTCGGGATCTTTTTCCGCAAAAACTTTCAGCTGCAAAAAATTTTTGTCAACCGGACCCGTCTTTGTTACAATGAATAAAGATTGACCGAGGATCTAAGAAAGGGTTTGCCCCCGAAGGCATCCCCGCGGAGGAAAATAAGAACGATCCCTTGATATATCATGTTTCGGCGCGGAACGGGGCGGCCGCAGGCCGGCGAAACTTGCGGAACGGCCCCTTTGCACAGGATCTGACAACGAGGAAAAAAGAGAGAAAAGAGGTGATCGAGTTGTCTTTGCCGACGGTTGCCATTGTAGGCAGGCCGAATGTGGGAAAATCCACCATCTTTAACCGGATCGTCGGGGAAAGATTGGCCATTGTCGAGGATGTCCCCGGCGTGACCCGGGACAGGCTGTACGGAAAAGGAGAATGGCTGAACTTCGAATTCAATGTCATCGATACGGGAGGAATCGAGATCGGCGATGAGCCGCTCTTGGAACAAGTGCGTCAGCAGGCGCAGATCGCCATCGACGAGGCGGATGTGATCATTTTCGTCGTCAACGGCCGGGAAGGGCTCACCCCCGCCGACCAGGAAGTGGCCAATTATTTGTACCGGACGAACAAACCGGTCGTCGTGGCGGTGAATAAAATCGACAATGCGGAGATGCGGCAGCATCTCTACGAATTCTATTCCCTCGGGCTGGGGGAGCCGGTTGCGGTATCCGGCGTCCACGGCACCGGATTCGGCGATCTTTTGGATGAGACGGTGAAATGGTTTCCGAAAGACGGCCAAACGGAATATGACGATGATGTCATCAAATTTTGCTTCATCGGCCGCCCGAACGTCGGAAAATCCTCCCTGGTCAATGCCATCCTCGGGGAGGAAAGGGTCATCGTCAGCGAAATCGCCGGCACGACCCGGGATGCCATAGACACCCCCTATACCTTTGAAGGACAAAAATTTGTTATCATAGATACAGCGGGCATGCGGAAAAAAGGAAGGATCTATGAAAAAACGGAGAAATATGCCGTTCTGCGGGCTTTGCGGGCGATTGATAGATCCGATGTGGCCGTCGTCGTTTTGAACGCGGAGGAAGGCATTACCGAGCAGGACAAGAAGATCGCCGGATATGCCCACGAAGCGGGAAAGGGGATCATCATCGCCGTCAACAAATGGGACGCCATCGAGAAAGATGATAAAACGATGAACGTCTTCGAAAAGGAGATCCGCAGCCGTTTTACTTTCTTGGATTATGCGCCTGCCGTTTTTATTAGCGCCAAGACGAAGCAGCGGGTGCGCACGCTGATCCCCCTGATCCGCACCGTCAGCGAAAACCACGCGATGCGCATCCGGACCAATGTGCTAAACGAGGTGGTGGCCGATGCGACGGCCCTAAATCCCCCGCCCGGGGACGCGAAGGGAAGATTGAAGATCCTTTACGCCACCCAAGTGGCCGTCAAGCCGCCCACCTTCGTCCTTTTCATGAACCGGCCGGAATTGTTCCATTTCTCCTATGAACGGTATCTTGAAAACAAGATCCGGGAAGCCTTCGGCTTTGTGGGAACGCCGATCAAAATCATTGCCAGGGAAAGAAAATGAAGGAAGTGGAAAGCATGGGTACGAAAGAAAGCGTCGCCGTATTGGGAGCCGGGAGCTGGGGGACCGCGCTGTCGATGGTCCTTGCGGACAACGGCCATCCGGTTCGCCTTTGGAGCCGGAGCCAGACCCAGGCGGAAGAAATCAACCGGACGCGGAAAAACAAACGGTATCTGCCCGAGGCGGAACTCGGGGATCTCATCCGCGCCTCCCATCAGTTGGAAGAAGTCGTTCATGATCTGTCAACGATCGTGGTCTGCATCCCGACGAAGGCGATCCGCGAAGTGATGGGGAAATTGAACGGCTGCCTGAACCGGCCCGTTACGATCATCCACGCTTCCAAAGGGATTGAGCCCAATTCGTTAAAAAGGATCTCCGAGATCATCGAGGAGGAAATGGCTCCCGAATATTTGCGGGCCGTCGTCGTTTTGTCGGGCCCGAGCCATGCCGAAGAAGTCGTCTTGCGCCATCCGACGACGGTCGTCGTTTCGTCGAAGGATATGGGAGAGGCGGAAAGGGCCCAGGACTTGTTTTTCAATCAATATTTCCGCGTTTATACGAATCCGGATCTGACCGGCGTGGAAATCGGGGGAGCGTTGAAGAATATTATTGCCCTGGCGGCCGGCATCTCCGACGGGCTGGGCTACGGCGACAACGCCAAGGCCGCGCTCATGACGAGGGGGCTGGCGGAGATCGCCCGGCTGGGGACAAAAATGGGGGCCAATCCCCTCACCTTTTCCGGACTGGCCGGAATCGGCGATCTGATCGTGACCTGCACCAGCGTCCACTCCCGCAACTGGCGCGCCGGCTACGCCCTCGGAAAGGGGCAGAAATTGAAGGAAATCTTGGCGCAGATGGGAATGGTCGTGGAAGGGGTGCGCACGACGAAGGCCGCCTATCAATTGGCGAAAAAATATCGGGTGAAAATGCCGATCACCGCCGCGTTGTATCAGGTGCTGTTCGAAGATTTGGATCCGAAGGAAGCCGTCGATGAATTGATGAACCGGATGAAAACCCATGAGATGGAAGACCTGGTCAACATTCTTTTGAAAGATTGAACGGGGAATCGTAAGAAATCCGGGATCCGGCGCGGAAAGCCCCGCTGGGATGCCCAATGGCTTTCGCCGGGACCGGGATATGGCGCGAAGCTGATGGAGACCGCACCCCTCATTTCCATCAGCTTATTTTTCATGGGGACCCCATGAAATTTTTCAATGGACGGGCCTTGTTGCAAGCGATATTTTCATTACCATATCTTTTTCTTTTCGGACTGAAGAAGACGAGTTTCAAAGATTTGATCACTGGTGAGGAGGTTCGCGATGTCCTCGGGTTTGTGGAAGATGTGGCTGGCCCTTATCTCCCTTGTTCTCATGTTTTTGTCTGCCGCCCTGATCCTTTGGAGCAGGTACAAATTAAAAGGGTTTTTGAGATTTTTGATTGCCGTTGTCGCATACGGGCTCATGATCTTTGCCGGGCTGATCGTGCTCGTCGTCGTCTTCTCGGGGCCCGGATCCAACTAACGACACGGGGGAGGATGGCCGTGAAACGGAAACTTCTTTTTCTTGCCCTCCTGATGTCCGCCTTTCTGTTGAGCGGCTGTTTATATCCCGGGGAAAAGGAGGAACGGAAGAAAATCCCGGGAGAAGACCAGATTTTATCGGTCCAGCAGGCGGTGGAAAAGTTCAGGGAGGAAGAAGGCGGCATTTTGCCCATCAAAAATCAAGAGGCGGAAACCGACATGTACATGAAATATCCGATCGATTTCAAACGGCTCGTACCCAAATATCTGTCGGACATCCCGGCGAACGCCTTTGAAAACGGCGGATATTACCAATATGTGATCATCGACCCGGAAAAAAACCCGACCGTGAAAGTCTTCGATTTGCGGATCGCGGAAACGATCAGGGATATCAAAATCCGCCTCGCCGCCAAAAAATATCCGCCCTATAAAGACCGGCTGGCCAAGGACGTTTTTACCTTGGATTATAAAAAATTGGGCTACGACAAGGAACCGAAGGTGACGAGCCCCTTTACGATGCGGGAGCTTTCCCTCGTGATCACCGGGGACGGTTCCATCTGCGTCGATTATCTCCCCGACTTGGAAAAAATCCTGGCGGAAAAGAAGGGCCTGTCTTTAAAGCCGGGACAGGATATCCGCTATGTTTTGACCCTGGATTCCCCCTTCGTTCCCGCCTATTCGCTGCCATACACGGTCGATGAAAACGGAAGACCGGTTTTCAAAGAATGAACTGTCATAACCTTCTCCCTGCAAAATATATTTGTAGGAGAAGGTTTTCTTTTTACGGAAAGGGGCGGGGATCGGGGAATCGCAAAAGCAATGAAATAAATAATTTAAAATCCTATGAATCATAGTCATAAGATGATCGGACAACATCATAAAAATATACTGTCTATACTTGTTTGCCGATAAACATCCCAGCAATGGATGAACGGGAGGGGATTTTTTGGAAAAGTTTGATATTTTCAAGGATATTGCCGAACGGACGGGAGGGGATATTTATATCGGGGTCGTGGGGGCGGTGCGTACGGGGAAATCATCCTTCATCAAGCGGTTCATGGAATTGGTCGTCATCCCGAACATCCCCCATGAGTCGGACCGGGCCCGGGCCCAGGATGAGCTTCCGCAAAGCGCGGCGGGAAAGACGATCATGACTACCGAGCCGAAATTCGTCCCGAACCAGGCGGTGACCGTCCAGGTGAACGAGGGGCTTTCGGTGAACGTCAGGCTGGTCGACTGCGTCGGCTATACCGTCACCGGCGCCAAAGGGTATGAAGACGAAAACGGTCCGCGCATGGTCAATACGCCCTGGTTTGAAGATCCGATCCCCTTTCATGAAGCGGCGGAGATCGGAACCCGGAAGGTCATTCAGGAACATTCCACCATCGGCGTGGTGATCACCACCGACGGGACGATCGGCGAAATTCCGCGGGAACAGTATGTCGAGGCGGAGGAAAGGGTCGTCCAGGAATTAAAGGAAGTCGGAAAACCTTTCATCATGATCGTCAATTCGACAAGGCCCTATCATCAGGGAACGGAACTTTTGCGAAGCCAGCTCCAGGAAAAATATGACATCCCGGTGTTGGCAATGAGCGTGGAAAATATGCGGGAAGCGGATGTCCTCAACGTGCTGCAGGAAGCCCTTTTCGAGTTTCCCGTTCTGGAAGTGAACGTGAATTTGCCGAGCTGGGTCATGGTGCTGAAGGAGGATCATTGGCTCCGGGAAAACTACCAAAACGCCGTGAAAGAAACGGTGAAGGACATCAGGCGGCTGAGGGATGTGGAACACATCGTCCAGTCTTTCACCGACTACGATTTCATCGAAAGGGCGGCACTTGCCGGAATGGACATGGGCCAGGGAATTGCGGAAATCGATCTCCACGCCCCGGACGAATTGTATGACCAGATTTTAAAGGAGATCGTCGGGGTGGAAATCCGGGGGAAGGACCATCTGTTGGAGCTGATGCAGGAATTCGCCCATGCGAAAGCGGAATACGATCAGATCGCCGAAGCCCTGAAAATGGTCAAACAGACCGGCTACGGCATCGCTTCCCCGTCCATCGAAGACATGAGCCTGGACGAACCGGAAATCATCCGGCAGGGATCCCGTTTCGGCGTCAGGCTGAAAGCGGTCGCCCCGTCGATCCATATGGTCAAGGTGGATGTGGAATCGGAATTCGCCCCCATTATCGGAACCGAAAAACAGAGCGAAGAACTGGTCCGGTATTTGATGCAGGATTTTGAAGAAGATCCGTTGTCGATTTGGAATTCCGACATCTTCGGACGAAGCTTGAACTCCATCGTCCGGGAAGGCATTCAGGCCAAATTGTCCCTGATGCCGGAAAGCGCCAGATACAAATTGAAAGAAACATTGGAAAGGATCATCAATGAAGGATCGGGCGGCTTGATCGCCATCATTCTGTAATGGCAAAACCCTACATCATTCGTAGGGTTTTATGTTTAAAAAGGCGATAAAATGGTTAAACCATTGATAAACATGGAAAACGGGGCGCCCGCCCCCCTTGTTTTTTCGGCAAGATCGGCAAAAAGTCCAAAGAAATATGGATTTTTTCTTGCAGGGCAATAGGGAATGTGGTAATCTTTAAAACAGAATTGCACTTGCACACCTTTCCAGCAAAGGAAAAATGCGCAAGTCAATGATTGCAAAGAAACGGAAAATTCCACTTTCATTCATTTTATCCTTTGGGAGGAGGTGAATGGCATGAACAAGACCGAACTGGTAAATGCTGTGGCAGAAGCTGCCCAACTTTCCAAAAAGGACGCAACGAAAGCAGTGGATGCTGTTTTTGATACAATCCTTAACGCGTTGAAAGAAGGAGAAAAAGTTCAATTAATCGGTTTTGGCAATTTCGAAGTTCGCGAGCGCGCAGCCCGCAAAGGCCGCAACCCGCAAACCGGCGAAGAAATCGAAATCGCCGCGAGCAAAGTTCCGGCTTTCAAACCGGGGAAAGCGCTGAAAGAGGCTGTTAAATAATTACATAATGAAGAAAAGGGGCTGTTTTACGACAGCCCTTTTTTTGTGCGGCCGCCCGGTTTCCTTTTCCTTTTCCGGCATGCGGAAGCCCGAACGCCTCCCCTCCCCGGAACGGCCCACTTTTTTTGCCTGTTGCAATCACAATGTGCTAATATGGTAGAAGATTCATTTCAACATTTTTTTGACACTTTCTGGGGAGGATCTTTACATGAAAGACATAAAAATAAATCAGATCGAACATGCCGTCCGGCTCATTTTGGAAGCAGTGGGGGAAGATGTGGAGAGGGAAGGTTTGCTTGACACCCCGAGAAGAGTGGCGAAGATGTACGGGGAATTGTTCAGCGGATTGCATGAAGATCCGGGAAAATATTTCGAGACGATCTTTCATGAAAACCATGACGGATTGGTTCTCGTTAAAGATATTTCCTTTTATTCCATGTGCGAGCACCATCTGCTCCCCTTTTTCGGCCGTGCCCACGTGGCCTACATCCCTGAAGGCGGAAGGGTCGTCGGGTTGAGCAAGCTGGCGAGGGCGGTGGAAACCGTCGCCCGCCGGCCGCAGCTCCAGGAACGGATGACGCGGATCGTGGCCGATACGATCATGGAGAAGCTCAATCCCCTCGGGGTAGCCGTGGTGGTCGAAGCGGAGCACATGTGCATGACGATGCGGGGGATCAAAAAACCGGGTTCCATTACCGTAACGACAGCGGTGCGGGGCATCTTTGCCGAAGATAAGGAGGCCAAAAACGAAGTGCTGGCCCGAATCTTGAAATGACGCGGATGGAGGGATGGCCATTGGGAAAAAATATTCAAATGGACTATATCGTCATTAAGGCCTTGGAGGACGGGGTCAACGTCATCGGCCTCACCCGGGGCGCGGACACGAGGTTTCACCATTCGGAGAAATTGGACAAAGGCGAGGTCATGATCGCCCAATTCACCGAACATACGTCGGCGATGAAGATCCGCGGAAAATCCGAAATCTTGACCCCCTTCGGCACGGTGATGAGCGAAAGCAAATGATGCCCGGAAACGGGGAAAAATTTCCCGGTCCGGGAAAGGAAATGTCCAAAATATATGATAAAATATATATTATTTTATTTGGAGAAGTTCTGCGAAGGTGTGGAGACGGAATGACGGAAAATCGGATCGAATTGTTGAAACAAAAAATCCGGGATGCCTTTCACCATTCCTATTTGTCCGAACAGATCGGGTCCATCCCCCTCGATGACCGGAAGATTTTATTTCTTTCTTCCTTGATGGACAAAACGGGGCTTCCCGGCGAGGAAAAGGAAAAGTATATCGTCGCTTCCATGCTTGTCCAGATCGCCCTGGACGCCCACGAACACGTTTCCGGCGATTCCCGGAACCCCCTTGTCAAATGGCAGCAATTGACCGTTTTGGCGGGCGATTTTTACAGCGGGCTGTTCTACCAGATGCTGTCCCGGATCCCGAACATCCCGCTGATCAACGCGATGGCCGGATGCGTCAAATCGGTGAATGAAGCGAAGGTGAGCATCTACAGCCGGGATTTTTCCGGGGTCGAAGATTTCTTCAAAAAAATGGAATTTGTGGAAACGGCCCTCTTCCAGCGGCTGGCGCGTTTTTTTGGCTTGGAGGAGTGGCGGGAACTGGCGAGGACGTGGCTGTTTTTTAACAAGCTGCAAAAGGAACGGGATCTCTTTTCCCATTTTCTCCGTCATTCCGTAAAACCTTCCCGCGGCGGAACCGATCATCAGAAAGAGAAAGAAAATGAACGGATCATCGACGGCTACATCCGGAAATACAAAGCCGGCTTGGAGACGGCGGTAAAAAATATGTCCGGTTTGGACGAACGGATGAGATCGGAAATCTTCAGCCAGCTCCATGTCCAAGTGTAAACGGGGAGAGAAACGATGGAACAGTCGAAGGAAGAACGGGTGCTTCAAGTTTTTCAAAAAATTTCCCGCCATTACGATAAAATGAACGCCATTATCAGTTTCGGCCTGCATCGCCGGTGGAGGAAGGACACGATGGCGAGGCTCGGGGTCCGGAAAGGGACGAAGGCCTTGGACGTTTGCTGCGGAACCGGCGAATGGACGATCGCCCTGGCGGAGGCGGTGGGGGAAAAGGGAGAGGTCATCGGCCTTGACTTCAGCGAAAACATGCTGAAGGTGGGCAGGGAAAAGGTGAAGAGCCGGCGCCTCGCCAACGTGAAGCTCGTCCACGGGAATGCGATGGCCCTCCCTTTCCCCGACGATACGTTCGATTATGTCACCATCGGATTCGGCCTGAGGAATGTTCCCGACGCAAAACAGGTGCTGCGGGAAATGCTGCGGGTGTTGAAACCGGGCGGAAAAATCGCCTGCCTGGAAACTTCCCAGCCCCGCCTGTTCGGTTTTCGGCAATTATATTTGTTTTATTTCCGTTTTATCATGCCGGTCCTCGGCAAAATTTTTGCGAAAAGTTACCGGGAATATTCCTGGCTGCAGGAATCTGCCCGCAATTTCCCCGACGCGGAGCGATTGGCCGGATATTTTGAAGCGGCCGGTTTTCGCGGGGTGACTTTCAAACGGTATTTCGGCGGCGTCGCCGCCGTCCATATCGGCGTCAAACCGGGGGAGCCTGAGAGTACGGATTAAGCTGGGTGGAATTTATGGACTACAAGGAAATTTATACGTTTTTAAACGGGGATTTAAAAAAAATTGAAGATGAGCTGGAGAGGGCCCTCCAAGCGGAAACCCCCGTGCTGAAGGAGGCGTCGCTCCATTATTTGCGCGCGGGAGGGAAACGGATTCGCCCGATTTTTGTTTTGCTGGCCGCCAAGTTCGGGGATTACGATTTCGAGAAGGTGAAACCGGTCGCCGTTTCGTTGGAATTGATCCACATGGCCTCATTGATTCACGATGACGTGATCGACAACGCCGATTTGCGCCGGGGCCGCCCGACGATCAAAGCGAAATGGGGCAACCGGATCGCCATGTACACCGGGGATTTTATCCTGGCCCGTTCCCTGGAACTGATCACGGAAATCGAAGATGCGGAATTTCACCGAATTTTGGCCGACACCCTGGTGGATCTTTCGATCGGGGAAATCGAACAAATCCGCGACAAATATAATTTCGACCAGAACTTGCGGACGTACTTGCGGAGGATCAAGCGGAAAACGGCCCTTTTGATCGCCGTGAGCTGCCTGCTGGGGGCGAAGGTGGCCCGGGCCGATGAATATTGCCAGCGGAAGCTTTACCGCTACGGCTATTTTTCGGGCATGGCTTTCCAAATCACCGACGACATCCTCGATTTTACTTCGACGAAGGAAAAGCTCGGGAAGCCCGCCGGGGAAGATTTGATCCAGGGAAACATCACCCTGCCCGTCCTCTTCGCCCTGCGGGACCAATCCTTGAACCGGGAGATCCGGAAAGTGGACGGAAAGGCGGATCCGGAGGCGTTCCAGGAAATCGTGGAGCGGATCAAAGCGGCGGGGGCCGTCGAAGAGGCGCAGAAGGTGGCGGAGCTCTACGTCCGCAAAGCCCTGCAGGCGCTGGACGATCTTCCCGACAATGAAACCAAACCGCTTTTGCGGGAGATGGTTTTGTTCATCGGCAACCGCAAATTTTGAAGCCGCAAAGCGTCACCCGTTTCGGTTCCCGGGACCGGGCTTCCGCAAGCCGGCATCGAAGGCGCCGGCACGGGCAAAATCCCGGGACTTTCAAAGGGCGGTGCCGCTTTTTTCGACGCGCACAATTTTCCCGGGAATGCGAAGGCGTCAGGACATTGCGAAAAAAATTTGGGAATGGTATCATATTTCCTGGATTTACTACATACGGGATAGGAGAGAACATATGGAAAGAACATTTCTCATGATCAAACCGGATGGCGTGCAAAGAAACCTGATCGGCGAAATCGTCGCCCGCTTCGAACGGAAGGGTTTCCAACTGGTCGGCGCCAAATTGATGAGAATCTCCAAGGAGCTGGCCGAAACCCATTACGCGGAGCATAAGGAGCGGCCCTTTTTCCGCGAACTGGTTTCCTATATCACATCCGGTCCTGTTTTTGCCATGGTCTGGCAAGGGGAAGGCGTCATCGAAACGGCCAGGCAAATGATGGGCAAGACGAACCCGAAGGAGGCTCTTCCCGGTACGATCCGGGGCGATTACGGCATTTCGGTCGGGAAAAACGTGATCCACGGTTCCGATTCCCCCGAAAGCGCCGAGAGGGAAATCGCCTTGTTTTTCAAGGAAGAAGAGCTGGTTGACTATCCGAAAACCATCGATGCGTGGATTTATTGAAAGACGGCCCTGCTTCCCGTTGCAGGGCTTTTTCCGTTTGCGAAAAAGAGGGGGAAAGAATGGCGGAGGACTATCAAGCGTTTATCGCGAAGATGAAAGGTTTGACGGGGATCGATCTGTCCCTGTATAAAGAGACCCAAATGAAACGGCGGTTGAAATCCCTGTACGAAAAACTGGGTTATTCCTCTTTCCTTGAATTGTACAAATGGATGGAAAAGGACAAACAGATCCTTTATCAGGTGTTGGACAAGATGACGATCAACGTTTCCGAGTTTTACCGGAACCGGAAACGCTGGGAAGTGTTGGAAAAGATCATCTTCCCGGAACTGCTCGCCAACCATCCGACGAAGGAGCTGAAGATCTGGAGCGCCGCCTGCTCCACCGGCGAAGAACCGTATACGATCGCCATGGTGCTCGGCAACCTCGTCCCCTTCAGCAAGATTTCCATTCTGGCGACGGACATCGATGAAAACTGCCTGGAAAAGGCGAAGATCGGCGTCTACAACGAACGGTGCGTTCAGGAAGTCCCCCCGGAGATTTTGGAAAAATATTTCGTGCGCGAAGGCCCCTTTTACAAGGTCGCCGACACGGTGAAGAAAACGGTCCGCTTTCAAAAACACAATCTCCTCGCCGATCCCTTCGGGCGGAATTACGATCTGATCGTCTGCCGGAACGTCCTCATTTATTTTACGGAGGAGGCGAAGGAAGAGCTGTACCATAAATTCAGCGCTTCCTTGAAAAAGGGCGGCGTCTTGTTCGTCGGCAGCACCGAGCAGATTTTTTTCCCGGAAAAATACGGACTGAAAAACAAGGAGACCTTTTTTTATCAGAAGGTGTGAAAAGAAGGACGAGCCGGACATCGTCCTCTTTTTGCACTTTGAAGGAGGGAAATGGCATGCGCTATTTGACCGCGGGCGAGTCCCACGGGCCGGAACTGACCGTCATCGTCGAAGGGGTGCCCGCCGGGCTCCCGCTCATGAAGGAGGACATCGACCGGTCGCTGGCGGAAAGGCAGAAGGGCTACGGGCGCGGCAGAAGGATGCAAATCGAAAAGGACGAGGCGATCATCACCGGCGGGGTCCGGCACGGGAAGACGCTGGGTTCGCCCATCGCGATCCGGATCATCAACCGGGATTTCCAACATTGGTCCCGGATCATGGGGATTGAGCCGCCGGAAGAAGAGGAGGAGGTCAAGCGGAAGGTGACCCGGCCCCGCCCGGGCCATGCGGATTTGAACGGGGGCATCAAGTACGGCCACCGGGACTTGCGGAACGTGCTGGAGCGCTCGTCGGCCCGGGAAACGGCGGCCCGGGTCGCCGCCGGGGCCATCGCGAAAAAATTGCTGAAGGAACTGAAGATCACCGTCAGTTCCCACGTGGTGGAAATCGCCGGCATCAAGGCGGAAAGATATCCCCTTTCGGCGGAGGAGATCGGGGAGGCCGCCGGGAAATCCCCCGTCCGCTGTTTGGATGAGAAGGCCGCAAAACGAATGATGGAAGCCATCGATTCGGCGAAAAAGAACGGGGACTCCATCGGGGGCGTCGTGGAAGTCGTCGCCGAAGGGCTTCCCCCCGGAATCGGCAGCCACGTCCATTATGACCGGAAATTGGACGCCCGGATCGCCGCCGCCGTCGTCAGCATCAACGGATTCAAAGGGGTGGAATTCGGCCTCGGTTTTGCGGCCGCCGGCCTGCCCGGCAGCCGGGTCCAGGATGAAATCGCCTGGGACGAAAGGAGAGGCTATTACCGGCTTTCCAACAACCTGGGCGGCTTTGAAGGGGGAATGACCAACGGGATGCCGATCGTCGTCAGGGGGGTCATGAAGCCGATTCCCACCTTGTACAAACCGCTGATGAGCGTGGATATCGAAACGAAGGAACCGTTTAAGGCGAGCATCGAGCGTTCCGACAGCTGCGCGGTCCCTTCGGCGGCGGTCGTCTGCGAGCACGTGGTCGCCTGGGAGCTGGCGAAGGCCCTTCTGGAACAGTTCCCATGCGACCAGTTCCCCGTGCTGCAAAAAGCGGTGGAAGCTTACCGGGAATATGCGAGGGGATTTTGATGAAGGAAAAACTGGAGATCCGCGCCAAAAGCGGCACCTATCCGCTGTGGATCGGGACCGGAGCCCTCAAGGAACTGGCCGGCTTCCTCCGCGGCCGAAACCCGTCCAAACTCCTGATCGTCACCGATCCGACGGTAAAACAGCTGCACCTGGACACCTTGCTGGAAGAGATCGGGGACGATTTTCCCTATGGCGTCCATACCGTCCCGAAGGGGGAAGAGGCGAAGACCTTCCGGGAATATGAACGGCTTTTGACCTTCGCCCTCGAGGAGGAATTGGACCGCCGCTCCCTCTTCCTCGCCTTCGGGGGCGGCGCCGTCGGCGACTTGACCGGTTTTGCCGCCGCCACCTTCATGCGCGGCATCGGCTACGTGCAGATCCCGACGACGATTTTGGCCCATGACAGCGCCATCGGCGGCAAGACGGCGATCAACCATCCCCTCGGGAAAAATCTGATCGGCGCCTTCCACCACCCTTCGGCCGTTTTTTACGAGCTTTCCTTTTTGGAGACGCTGCCCGTCCGGGAGAAGTTATCGGGATTTGCCGAAATCATAAAGGAAGCCTGCATCGGCTCCCCCGATTTTTTGCAAGAGCTGATGGAAGAAATCGACGGCCCGGAAAAACTGGTTCCGGAAAATCTTTACCTTCCCTTGAAAAAAGGGATTTTGGTGAAAAAACATTTCGTGGAGAGGGATGAACGGGAGGAAAGCGTCCGCGCCTTTTTGAATTTCGGCCACACCTTGGGCCACGCCTTGGAAAAGGAAATGGGATACGGCCGCATCGCCCATGGGGAGGCGGTGGCAACGGGGATGGTTTTCGCCCTCTCCCTCAGCGGAGCCTTCGCCGGTTTTTGCGCCCCTTACGAAGGATGGACCGGGGACTTGCTCCGCTGGCTGGAAACATTGGGATACCGGACGAAGCTTCCCGCATCCCTTTCGCCGGAACGGCTGGCGGAAAGGATGAAGCTGGACAAGAAACGGGAAAAGGGCCGTTTGCGTTTCGTTCTCTTAAGGAAGATCGGCGAACCGGTGTTGACGGCCGTTCCGGAGGCGGCGGTCATCGAACATTTGACCAGGATGAAAGGAGCGTAGCGGGACATGGCGGATCGGGCGTTTGCGGAAGAAAGGAAACTCTTTACGAAGGCGGAAAAGATCGAGGGGACGCTGGAAGTCCCCGGAGACAAATCCATTTCCCACCGGGCCCTGTTTTTTGGGGCCGTCGCCCGGGGAAAGACGGTGGTGAAAAATTTCCTCAAGGGGGAAGACTGCCTTTCGACCCTTTCCTGCCTGGAAAAATTGGGGGCGGAAGCGGAATTCGCTGAGGACGGTCTCGTGATCCGCGGAAAAGGATTCGACGGCCTGACGGAACCCGCGGACATCCTTTACGCCGGCAATTCTGGGACGACAGCGAGGCTCCTGCTCGGGATCCTCGCGGGCAGGCCCTTTTATTCCGTGCTGAGCGGGGATGCGTCCCTGAACAACAGGCCGATGGCAAGAATCGTGGAACCGCTGGAAAAAATGGGGGCGGCCTTTTTCGGGAGGCAGGGAAACCGGTATTTGCCGCTCTCGGTCATCGGCGGCAAGCTGCGGGGGATCCGTTACGAAATGCCGGTGGCGAGCGCCCAGTTGAAATCCGCCTTGATCTTTGCCGGATTGCAGGCGGAGGGCGTGACGACCGTCATCGAAAAGGCCCCTTCCCGGAACCATACGGAGATCATGCTGCGGCAATTCGGCGGGGAAATCGCCGTGTCGGGAAACCGGATCGAAATCCCGGGCGGACAACGCCTGCAGGGGACATCCATCGAAGTCCCCGGGGATTTTTCATCCGCCGCCTTTTTTATCGCCGCGGCCGTCCTTTTGAAAAATTCCCGCCTCATCATTAAAAATGTCGGCTTGAATCCGACCCGCACCGGTTTGCTTGACGTACTGGCAAGGATGAACGCCCGCGTGGAAGTGGTGGAGCGGACGGAGAAAAACGGGGAACCGGCCGGGACGTTGTCCGTCAAGTCGGGGGAGTTAACAGGGACGGTCATCGAGGGGGACATCATCCCCCGCCTCATCGATGAAATTCCCCTCATCGCCCTTTTGGCGACCCAGGCGGAAGGCGTCACCGTCATCCGCGATGCGGAGGAACTGAAAGTGAAGGAAACGGACCGGATCCTTGCCGTCGCCAACGAATTATCCGCCCTCGGGGCAAAGATCGAGCCGACGGGAGACGGGATGGTCATCACGGGAAAGGCCCGGCTGCGCGGCGGCACCGTCGACAGCCACGGGGATCACCGGATCGGGATGATGCTTTCCGTGGCCGCCCTGCTGTGCGACGGGGAGGTCCGGCTGAAAAATCCCGGTTGCGTCGCCGTTTCCTATCCTTCCTTTTTCCGGGATCTCAAACGGCTGATCCGCTGAATTCGGAATCCCCTTTCCCATGGGGCGTCCCCGTCAACCCGGAAAGGCCCGATCCTTGGAGGTCCCGGTCTCCCTTTCCCTTGAAGGCGGGGCCCTGCCCCCGGAAAAATTTTCGCGGGCGTTCATAATCCCCCGTTCCCGATCATAGCTTGTCAAAAAGGGATGGGGGTGTTTTTATTGGCCTATATCATCGAAAACGCCCGGATTTATAAAAATAACGATGTCGTCAACCGGTCGATGCTGGTTGACAAGGATAAAATCCTTCAGGTCAAACCTTCTTTCGCCAAATACCGGTATATGAAGATGAACTTGGACCGGTTTTGGATGGCGGCCACTTACGTGTTTTGCTCCCACGAAATCCCCGAGTCCGCCTCTTCCGCAGACGGCAAGGGTTTTTTCATCCAGCGTTTTTTGGCTGAAGGCTGCACGACGGTTTTGGCCGTGGCAAGCATCCGCAGCCTGCACGAATGGAAGGAAAAGGTGGACGAGGTGCGCCGGTTTTATCAAAAGGGTCCCCTCGATTTCGTCATCGGCATCAAGATCCCTCTGCGGGCCCTCACCGTTCCGCTCGTCCGAAAATGCAAAACGGAAAAGATCCCCGCGATTTTCGTCGAAATCACGGATCCGCGAGAGCTGTACAGGATCCCCTGGGGCTGGATCCGCGAGGCACTGTTTCCTTACAATCCCCCGTTGATCCCCTGCCTGTCGGGCGGCGGGGAGAGGGAGAGGCTGCTTGCCGTTTGGCAAACCGTGTTGGAGCGGGAACGGATCCCCTTTGTCAAGGGGCCGGTGGAGCCTTATCATCCGGTCAAACTGGAGATCCTGAAAAAAATCGGGATCTACCCGCTGAAGGGGTATTTGCACACGGGCGGGGAACTCAGCTATAACCTTTTCATCGATGACGGAACCCGGTCCTTGCCGCCGGACAAAGCGGAGACGCCTGCGGTCACCGTCCATAAGGGGGAGATCGTCCGGGTTTTGGACAAAATCATGTACAGGCCGAACAAAGGGGAGGAGCTGGTCGTTTACCGCCCGGCGTTTTTTTCCTGACCGGGAGAGCCATTCGCATGCATTCCCGGACAAACTGTTATAAAATATAGAATAGAACAGGAAGCATACGGTAAGGAGTCGAAATCGATGAACCGGATGGAGAAGTGTGTACAGGCCTTGGAAACGGGGAATTTGAAAAAGGCTTATGAATATATCGACAAGATCGAGAAATACGGGTCGGTGGATGAGCAATTTGTGCTGGCGGAACAATTGACCCGCTACGGATTTTTGGAGGATGCCGCCAAAATCTACGAAAAGCTGCGGGAGCTGTATCCCGATGAAGGGGAGCTGGCGGTCCTGCTGGCGGAATGTTATGCCGATTTGGAAAAGGATGAAGAGGCGCTGCTCGTGTTGGAAGCCATCCCCGAGGACGATCCCTTTTATCCCCGTTCCCTTCTGATCCAGGCGGACATTTACCAATCGGAAGGCTTGTACGAAGTGAGCGAACGCAAGCTATTGGAAGCGGAAAAAATTTTGCCGGAGGATCCGGTCATCCAGTTCGCGCTGGCGGAACTTTACGCTTCGATGGGACGGCTGGCTGAAGCCGTTTACAAATATGAACAATTGATCGAAAAGGGAGAAAAGATCAAGGGGGTGAATCTGTACCACCGGTTGGCGAATTGTTACAGCGCCGCGGGGGAATTTGAAAAGGCGATGTCCTTCTACGAAAAGGCGCTGGATGAGGAATTGACCGCGGACATTTTATTCGGTTTCGGTTTCGCCGCCTATCAGGCGGGGAACTACAAGACGGCCGCGCAAAAATTCAGCGAAGTGAAAGAGCTCGATCCCGATTATGAGAGCGTCTATCTGCCCCTGGCCCAGGCCTACGAAAAGGAAGGGGAACTGGAAAAAAGCCTGGAAGCGGCCAGGGAAGGAATCGCCGTCAACCCCTATCATAAGGAACTGTATTATTTCGCCGGGAGAACGGCCCTGAAAATCGGGGAGAAGGAAGAAGCGGAAAGACATTTGAAGAAGGCGCTGGAACTCGACCCCCATTATTTGGATGCCCTGCTGACGCTGACGAAGCTGCTCCTGGACCAGGAAAGATACGAGGAAGTCGTGGAAGCCGCCGAACCGGTGTTGGTCGACGGGGAGGAAGATCCGGAATTGCTTTGGGACTATGCCATCGCCTGCCAAAAAACGGAACGCTACGAGGATGCATTAACCAGCTACAGGGAGGCATATAATGATTTCAAAGAAAACGAGGATTTCCTGCAAAATTATGGATTTTTCCTGATGGAGGAAGGATTGACGGAGGAAGCCATCGAAATATTTAAACAGCTGGTAAAGCTCGATCCTTCCAATCCGGATTACCGGGACGTTTTGGAACGGCTGGAAACGAATTGAAAAGGAAAGTGCTGCGAATAGTGCCAAAAGGGGGGAAAAAGATGGCCACTCCTGTTTCCGTCAACGAAAAAAAGGAGTTTATCCGATGGTTTTTGAACAATTATCAATTGAAAAAGCGGGAATGCGTCTGGATCCTGAATTATTTGATGAGCCATGACCTTTTGATGGAAAAGGTCCATTTCGTGGAACATGCCCAGTTTTGCCCGAGGGGAATGATCATGTCCACCGTCTGTGTGGACGACGTGCCGTTCCGGTTTTACAAGGAATCGGTCATGACCACGGACGCGGAAAAATCCTTCCATGACATCCGCCTGAACCGGAACGAGGATATTTACATCCAGCTGAATTTTAAAGAGATGCATCAATCCCACCGATATGCGGCCGTATTGGAAGAAAATCCGTACGTGCCGGATATCCTGTACATTACGGAACAGGACAGGGAACTGGCCGAGAAATTTTTGCAGGCTTCCCGGGAAAACTTTTTAAGGGAAAGGCTGAAAAGGGAAATCGACGCAGCGCTTGACCGGGGAGACAAGGAATTGTTTATGGAACTGACGGAGCAGCTGAAATCGATCAATCCGGATGGATGAATGGAAGTGCCGACAAAGCGGGGCACTTTTTCTTTTTTTGGGAGGGGGCGCCCCGGGGAAAAGGCATGCCGGAAATGTTCACAAATTATTCAATATTATTTTCTTTTCTTTCCATGATGAACGGTCTCCATTTCATGTATAATTTATGATTAGAATGATTATTTTTTAAAAAAGAAAATGATTTCGGCTTCTCTCAGGAGGTGACGGCCTATTGCGATGGACGGCGAAAGACGCGGCCTTGTTTGCCGGCGAAAGGAAATACGTGGATACGCTCCTGATCCCGTTTGTGCCGGTAACTTTCGGGGAGGGCGCCAAGGAAGCGGCGAATTCCGGAGAGTTTGTGGAAATTCTCGGCCATCTTTTGGAAAAGCAGTTTAAGGGAAGGGTGTTGCTGCTTCCGCCGTATACATATTTTGCGGAATTTTCCGGGGAAAAAAGGCGCCGCCTGCTTGACGAATGGCTCCATCCCGTCCGCGAGGCGGATTTCCGTTTCGTATTCTTCCTTTCTTCCGACCGGAGCTGGAAGGAGTTGCTTTCGGACGAGGACGGGGAATTTCTCTGGGTTCCTTCGGTACCCCTCGAGCATTTGGATGAACAAAACAAGCGGGCCATAATGGAAAACCAGGCCGGGCAACTATTAAATATTTTTGTAGAAAAATGGCAGAAAGCGGAAATTTCATCATGATGGAAGGTTGAAAAAATTCCTTCCCTTTATATATTGGCGGTTTTTTATCATAAAAACGGTTATTATATTGACCAAGCCATTTGAATGATTTATCATGATAATGTCTTGTTTCGTCTGAATCGATTTTTTTTGACAGGTTAGGGGGGAAAAGGATGAGTAAACAACGGGTGACGAGACGGCAATTTTTGACCTATACATTGATGGGTGTGGGAGGCTTCATGGCTGCCGGAACGGTGATGCCGATGCTCCGTTTTGCCGTCGATCCGGTTCTGGAGGCGAAAAAGGGCGGCGATTTTATCGCCACGAATGTGAAAGTGGATGAATTGACCAGCGAACCGGTCCGCGTTGATTTCAAATATAAGCAGGTGGACGGCTGGTATGAATCGGAAGTGACGCAAACGGCATGGGTATATAAGGACGAAAAAGGCGATATCGTCGCGTTGTCCCCCGTTTGCAAACATTTGGGCTGCACCGTGAACTGGAACGGAAGCCCGAAGCATCCGAACATGTTCTTTTGCCCGTGCCATAACGGGCTGTACGAAAAGGACGGAAAAAACGTTCCCAACACGCCGCCGACGAAACCGTTGGACATATTCGATTATCAAGTCAAAGACGGGTATTTGTACTTGAGCATGCGAGCGAAAGAAAGAGGGGGGGCGTAATACTTGCTAAACAAGATTTATGATTGGATCGATGAACGCCTGGACATCACGCCGATCTGGCGGGACATCGCCGACCATGAAGTTCCGGAACATGTAAACCCCGCCCACCATTTTTCCGCTTTCGTCTACTGTTTCGGCGGGCTGACCTTTTTTGTCGTCGTCATTCAAATCCTGTCCGGAATGTTTTTGGCGATGTATTATGTTCCGGATATTAAAAACGCCTGGGAATCGGTCTATTATCTGCAATATGAAGTGGCTTTCGGGCAAATCGTCCGGGGCATGCACCATTGGGGCGCCAGCATCGTGATCGTCATGATGTTTTTACATACGCTGCGCGTGTTTTTCCAAGGCGCGTATAAAAAGCCGAGGGAGCTTAACTGGATCGTCGGGGTCTGCATCTTTGCCGTCATGCTCGGTTTGGGTCTGACCGGCTATCTCTTGCCCTGGGACATGAAGGCCCTGTTTGCGACGAAGGTTACGCTGAATATCGTGGAATCGGTTCCGCTGATCGGTCCGTGGCTGAAAACGCTGCTTGCGGGCGACCCGTACATTACCGGTGCACAAACGCTGGCGAGATTTTTCGCCATTCACGTATTTTTCCTCCCTGCGGCATTGCTGCTTTTGATCGGGATCCACTTCATCCTGATCCGGAGACAGGGGATTTCCGGTCCGCTGTAAAATTGGCCTGAAAAAGGAGGGGATGCTTCATGAAGCGAGGAAAAGGAATGAAATTCGTCGGCGATTCCCGGATTCCGGCCGAGCGGAAACCGAACATTCCGAAGGATTATTCGGAATATCCCGGCAAGACCGAGGCCTTTTATCCCGACTTTCTTTTGAAGGAATGGCTGGTCGGGGCCGTCTTTTTGGTCGGTTTCCTGTGCCTGACCATCGTTGAGGAGCCGCCTCTGGAAAGGATCGCCGATCCGACGGACACGTCCTATACGCCGATGCCTGACTGGTATTTCCTGTTTCTGTACCAACTGCTGAAATATTCCTACGCATCCGGAAAATATGTGCTGCTCGGGACGATTGTCATACCCGGCTTGGCTTTCCTGGCCCTTCTGCTTGCGCCCTTTTTGGACCGCGGCCCGAAACGCCGGCCGAGCCAGCGCCCCTTTGCCACCGGTTTCATGCTGTTGACGATCGCCCTCATTTTTTATCTGACATGGGAAGCCGTCGAACAGCATGACTGGGAAGCGGCAAGAAAACAAGGCGAAATCCGCACCCAGGTGGAAGTGGATAAAACGGCGGAAGGCTACAAGATTTACCAGGAGCAGGGATGTATCAGCTGCCACGGGGAAAACCTTGAAGGAAGAGGTTCCAATCCCGCCCTGGTGGGAACGGAAAAATCCGTCGATGAAATCAAGGATATCGCCAAGAACGGCATCGGATCGATGCCTCCGGGAATCTTCAAAGGAACCGATGAAGAACTGCAAAAATTGGCGGAATACATTAAAAGCATCGAAGCGGAATAAAACCGGCGATTTTTCGCCGGTTTTTTTACAAAGCGGGGGTGTTTTCCTTGGTCCGATTTTACGCCTTTTTGCAATACCGGGAGTTCCTTTGGGCGCTGCTATTGGTGAATGCCGCCGGTACGGTTTACGGATACATCTGGTACGGCAGCCAGCTGGCCGAAACCCCCGCCCGTTTCCTGCCTTTCGTCCCGGACAGCCCGACGGCCAGCCTGTTTTTTGTTTTTGTGCTGACCGCCTTTCTTTTGGGAAAGAACTGGCCGCTGTTTGAGGCGCTGGCCCTGGTGACCCTTTTCAAATATGGGATATGGGCGGTGGTCATGAACATTTTGACATTCATCGTGGAAGATGGCCTGCCGTGGGAAGGGTATATGCTGATCGCCTCCCATTTGGCCATGGCCGTCGAAGGATTGTTGTACGCGCCCTTTTACAGGATAAGGGGCGTCCATCTGGCCGTCGCCGCCGTTTGGACGCTGCATAATGACGTCATCGATTACGTCTTCATGATGTATCCCCGGTACCATTCCCTGGCCGAGTATGTTCCGCAAATCGGTTATTTCACCTTTTGGCTGAGCATGGTCTCCATCGGGATCGCTTACTTTTTCTGCTTGCGAAAAACGGGGAATTTCCCGAAAGAAAATTGACCGGATCTGGTCTACTCTTGTCCACCCCCTCATACATATTACTAGGGAAAGAGGGGGGACAGGACATGAAGCTTTTCAAAGGACTCGTGATTTCAGCAGTTGTCGTCGCATGGTTTTTTTTCCTTTTCGATACCGGGTTCGCCAAGCAGGCGGACGAATTGAAAAAGCTTGACCAGCTTGCCGATGAGGCGCTGCAGTTTACCCTGGCCGAACGTTACGGGGACAGTTTGAAGTCGCTGCAGCAATTGGAATCCGAGATGAACCGGGCGCTGAGCCATCCTTATTTGTTTTCAATGGATGAAGTGCGGATGTTGCAGCTTTCCCTTTCCGACGCGAAGGGAGCGCTGGAGGGGGAGGCCATCCACGGGGAAGAGGCGGTCCATGCCGTGATGAAGTTCCGCTTTGTACTGGACGCCATCGGGAGTTCCTACCAGCCGCTGTGGGCGGATATGGAAGACCGGGTGATGGGGGCTTTTCATGCCTTTCAGGATTCCGCCCGCGGAGAACCGGCCTCCGAAAAGGGGATGGAAGAGGCGTTCCGCCGCTTCGCCAAATTGTATGATGTCATCTACCCGAGCATCCTGCTCGATTTTCCCGTGGAGACCGTGAAAAATATGGACGCCAGGGTTCAATTTATCGAAACTCATATCGGCAATCCGCAAAAACGGGACGAACTGATCGCCGAAACGGACTTGCTCGAGGCCGATTTGCGGAGCCTGTTTTCCGACGTGAAAGAAGATGAGGCCGATCCTTCCCTATGGTGGGTGATCATATCCACGGGGGGAATGATCCTGCTCGCCCTGTCCTATGCGGGCTACCGCAAATACAGGGGAGAAAAGAAGAGGTATGAAAAAAAGCAAAATGATTGACATAAGTTTGCCGTTTCTGTAACATTCAATGTATAGAAATGCATTCGTGATGGAGGGGCGAAAGTGGCAGCGAATTACTTGATCTACTTCCTTTTGATTTCCTTGATTCCGTTGTGGGCGAGCGTGAAGGTGCAAACGACCGCCAAAAAATATTTGAAAGTTCATAATTCGACGAACATGACCGGCTATGAAGTGGCGCGGAAGATCCTCGATGAAAACGGATTGTACGACGTAAAGGTGGAGGAAGTCCACGGCTTTTTGACCGACCATTATGACCCGCGGACAAAGACGGTCCGCCTTTCCAGCGCGGTATACAACGGCGTGTCCTTGACCGCCACTGCCGTCAGCGCCCACGAAGTCGGGCATGCTTTGCAGGACCAGGAGAATTATGCCTTCCTGCGCTTCCGCACCGCCCTTGTTCCGCTGGCGAGCCTCGGTTCGCAAATGTCCTATCTCTTTTTGATTCTCGGTTTGGTTTTAGGGTTCTTAAACATGGCCCTGCTCGGCATCATCCTCATGGGCTTTGCCGTCCTGTTCCAAGTCGTCACCCTGCCTGTTGAATTTAACGCCTCCGGCAGGGCCCTGGATCAGGTCGTCGCCCTCGGAATCATCCGCAACGAGGAGGAACGGGGCGCGCGGAAGGTGTTAAGCGCCGCGGCGCTGACCTACGTTGCCGCCGCAGCCGTCGCATTGCTTGAACTCCTCTATTTCCTCCTGCAATTCCTGCAAGCTACGCGGAATGAGTAAGAGGAGAGGAAGATCGATAAAACCTTCGATCCCCTTCCGGCTGGCGGGGAAGGCACAATCCCCGGCCGGCCTTGGAGGGGATTTTCCCGACTTTTACAGTTGAAATTGAAAAATTGGGCTAAAAACATTGATTTTTTCATGTTTTTAGCCTATTTTTTATGTTTTTGGTATGTACATATGAAAGTATATATGGTATAATTATCTCTAATGAGGTGATTCCCATGTACCTTCAAATCTTCAAGAACCGCGGGAAGGAATATGTTCGGATCGTTGAATCCTTCCGGGATCCGGTAACCAAAAAACCAAAAATTCGGGTTATCCAAAACTTCGGAAATAAAGAGAAACTGTTGGCTGAAAATCCC
>NZ_KB912885.1 GCF_000383875.1 Caldibacillus debilis DSM 16016
GCAGCCAAAGGCCGCCTTTCAACCGGAAGCCATGCGGCCCCCGGTGTTATCCGGTATTAGCCCCGGTTTCCCGGAGTTATCCCGGTCTTACGGGCAGGTTACCCACGTGTTACTCACCCGTCCGCCGCTGAGCCCGAAAAGGAGCAAGCTCCCCTCGGGCTCCGCCCGACTTGCATGTATTAGGCACGCCGCCAGCGTTCGTCCTGAGCCAGGATCAAACTCTCCATCAAAAAAATTTATGCTCATCCGAAACTCAAAGGCGCTTTGTCTTGTTCAGTTTTCAAGGTTCAAGTTTCAAGCGACATGTTCTAGTATAATATAAAGCTGATAAAAAGGCAATGGTATTTTATGGTGGAGCCTAGCGGGCTCGAACCGCCGACCTCCTGCATGCGAAGCAGGCGCTCTCCCAACTGAGCTAAGGCCCCATATGAATGATCGGATATCGGGAAGACAGGATTTGAACCTGCGACCCCATGGTCCCAAACCATGTGCTCTGCCAAGCTGAGCTACTTCCCGTTATTGAAAAAGGGATGCTCTTTTCACGCCCGGCAGAAGTTGAACCTATACACTTCTGAACCGGTTGATCGATTCAATCGGCCGCCAGCCGCATCATGCCGAGGGCCGGACTCGAACCGGCACGGTAGTAACCCACCCCAGGATTTTAAGTCCTGTGCGTCTGCCAATTCCGCCACCCCGGCTGAATAAAGCGGAAGACGGGACTCGAACCCGCGACCCTCACCTTGGCAAGGTGATGTTCTACCACTGAACTACTTCCGCACTGAGAATGCGGGTGAAGGGATTCGAACCCCCACGCCTCAACGGCGCCAGACCCTGAATCTGGTGCGTCTGCCAGTTCCGCCACACCCGCATGATATAGTGAGCCATGGAGGATTCGAACCTCCGACCCTCTGATTAAAAGTCAGATGCTCTACCTGCTGAGCTAATGGCTCGTTGTAATAATCGATCTTTGAACTTCTCAAGGTCGGGCCAGATGCGCTTTCCTCTCCCGCCAATCCGGCGATGCCGGATGCGTCGGGACAACCCGCAGGCTATTCAGCGATGAGCCGCTCGTTGCTCTGCCCGCCTGGCCAATGGCTTGTCGTATTAATCGCATCTTTTTACATTTACAAGATTGAGTCAGATGTCCAACTGTTTTGAGTGAGAAATCTTCACGACTCATATATAATAACCATTTTTTTTAATCATGTCAACATCCACTTTGCGATTGATGTGAAAAATTTTTATCGTATCCGGAAGCCAAGCAAAAACGGCGTTTGTCCGCCCACGGCAAATCTCCGGGAAAATCTGCTTCAAGGCTTAAAAAGCGTACACCCGCAGAAAGCAAGCATAAAAGGAAAACCTTTTTGCAAAAAAGGAGGGGAGAACTGTCCCAAAAGCCGGCAAAACAGCCTTGGGACAGACCCATTTCATCAGCCCGGTCAGCGGTTGCGCATCAGCGGGAAAAGAAGAACGTCCCGGATGGAAGGCGAATCGGTCAAAAGCATAACGAGTCGGTCGATGCCGATGCCCAAACCTCCCGTAGGCGGCATGCCGTATTCCAGGGCTTCAATGAAGTCTTCGTCCATCATGTGGGCTTCTTCATTCCCTTGCGCCCGTTCCTTCAGCTGTTCTTCAAATCTTTCCCTTTGATCGATCGGATCGTTCAATTCGGAGAAGGCGTTGGCATGTTCCCGGCCGACGATGATCAGCTCAAAACGGTCGGTAAAACGGGGATCCTTTTCGTTTTTCTTGGCCAACGGCGATATTTCCACGGGATGCCCGTAAACAAAGGTGGGCTGGATCAAATGATGTTCGACCTTTTGTTCAAAAAATTCATTGATGATGTGCCCGACCTGCATATTGTCATTGATTTCGACCCCATGTTCCTTTGCCAGTTTGCGGGCATCTTCCAAAGACATCTTTTCCCAAAAATCAACACCGGTATATTCTTTGATCAAATCAACGATATGGGCCCTTTTCCATTTGGGGGTCAAATCCACTTCATGTTCGCCGTATTTAATGACGGTCGTTCCCAAAACTTCCTTGGCCGTATGGGCGATCAGATCCTCCGTCAAGTCCATGATATCATGGAAATCGGCATAGGCTTCATAGAGTTCAAGCATGGTAAATTCCGGATTGTGCCGGGTGGAAATCCCTTCGTTGCGGAAGACGCGGCCGATTTCGTACACCTTCTCCAGTCCCCCGACGATCAGCCGTTTCAAATGCAATTCGATGGCGATCCGCATATATAAATCCATGTCCAAGGCGTTATGATGGGTGATGAAGGGCCGTGCGGCCGCACCGCCGGCGATCGTATGCATCATCGGCGTTTCGACTTCCAAAAAGCCCTTTTCATCCAAATAACGGCGGATGGATTGGATGATGCGGCTCCGGGTAATAAAGGTTTGTTTGCTCTCGGGATTGACGATGAGGTCGAGATACCGCTGACGATAGCGCTGTTCGATGTCCTTCAAACCGTGATATTTATCCGGCAAGGGGCGCAGCGATTTCGTCAGTATTTGGAAATCGTTTGCCTTAATCGTCAATTCCCCGACCTTCGTTTTAAAGACTTGGCCCTTTACCGCGACAATGTCTCCCAAATCGGCCATGTCGAAGATTTCATATTGTTCTTCTCCGACGGTATCTTTACGGACATAGATTTGAATTTGCCCCGTCAGATCTTGAAGGTGGGCAAAACCGACCTTCCCTTTTCCCCGTTTGGTCATGATCCGGCCGGCAAATTGCACGTAAATATTTTTCGGCTCCAATTCCTCATTGGGCATGTCCCCATACAAACGGAAAAGTTCCTCGGCACTGTGGGTTCTATCGAAACGTTTGCCAAAAGGATCGATTCCTCTGGCACGCAGCTCCTCCAATTTTTCACGCCGCACTTTCAACTGGTCATGTGTCTCTTCATGGCTCATCGAAAATCATCTCCACCATTTTATTTAAACGAGATTAATGGTCAAAAATCGGCACTAAAACAGGAAAACTGCCAGTGGCCTACTGGCAGCAAAAGATACACCCCTATTATAGGGGATGCGAAAACCGGTTGTCAAACATCCGATAACGGAAAGCCTTTGATTCCGGGCAGTTCTTCTTGATGGGCATCCGCTCGATGCCCGTGCCGTTTTGAATGCGACAGAAATCGAAAAACTGAAAAATTCGGTTCCGGTGCAAAGCAGGGCCCGTTTCCGTTGCCGTCCGGAGGTCCGGTTCCTCCCCTGCTTTTACCCGCAAACAGCTTGCTCCTGTAAAATTGCCCGGCAACCGCGCTGATTCCTCACAGCCACCAAGGACAATACACGCCGTGAAAAATCAGCCGTTTTTTCGGACTCCTTCAAGGGAAGGAAAAAGCCGGCGGTTAAAAGTCCCCGGACGGCCGGAAGCCGTCTTATCTTCGGCACGGGGGGACCCGTCAAACGGCCTTTTTCTGCAATTCTTCTTCCCCTTCCGATTCTTCCACCAGGGCGTAAAGCAATTTCACCAGTTCGTCCCGCGTCGTGCAATTGTTGATGGCGTTCCGGTATTTGCCGTTTCCGCGGATTCCTTTTAAATACCAGGCCGCGTGCTTCCGCATTTCCTTTAAGGCGATTTCTTCCCCTTTCAAAGCGATCAGCCGGTCCAAATGCAAGATGCAGACGTCGATTTTTTCCCGGACGGAAGGTTCTCCGATCAATTCCCCGGTTTCCAAATATTTTACGGTGCGATAAATCATCCACGGGTTGCCCAGCGCGGCCCGTCCGATCATGACGCCGTCGACGCCGGTTTCATCCAGCATCCGTTTCGCATCCTGCGGGGTCTTCACGTCGCCGTTCCCGATGACGGGGATGGAAACGGCCTCCTTGACTTGGCGGATGATGTCCCAATTGGCTTTTCCTTCATACATTTGCACCCTGGTGCGGCCGTGAACCGCAACGGCGGCGCCCCCCGCCCGTTCCACGGCCTGGGCGTTTTCCACCGCGTAAATATGTTGGTCATCCCAGCCGATCCGCATCTTCACCGTGACGGGTTTTTCGACGGCGTCAACGACGGCGGATACCATTTCGTATATCTTATTCGGGTCCAGCAGCCATTTTGCCCCGGCTTCGCATTTAATCACTTTGTTGACCGGGCAGCCCATGTTGATATCGATAATGTCCGCATTCGTGTTTTTGTCGACGAACTTGGCGGCCTCTACCAAAGAATCCTTGTCGCCGCCGAAGATCTGCAGGCTGATCGGTTTTTCCCGTTCGTCGATGTAGAGCATTTTCATCGTTTTTTCATTCCGGTAAATGATCCCTTTATCGCTGATCATTTCCGCGCAAACCAAGCCCGCTCCGAATTCCTTCACCGTCAAACGGAAGGCCGAATTGCAGACGCCGGCCATGGGCGCCAGCACGACCCGGTTTTTGATCTTCACATTGCCGATTTGAAACATTTCTCCGCCTCCTTTTCCGATCAATTTTTTTTATAGGTTACGATTTCCTCCAGCTCAATATCCAATACCCGGGCAATATCCATCAATATTTTCCGCGTGGGAAGCCGGTTGCCCCTTTCGATTTCCCCCAATACGGAAACGGAAACATGGATTTTTTCGGCCAGTTCCCTTTGCGTGTATCCCTTCAATTTCCGAAAGGCCCGGATCCTTCTTCCCCAATATTCTTCTTCCATAATATGACCCCTTCATCAGATATTGATTGCAAATGGGTTTTCACCGTTTTTCCCGTTCCCGGTATGACCAGATCCGGATCGATTTCCGCCAGCGGCACGAGAACAAAAGCGCGCTCGAGCATGCGCGGATGGGGAATGGTCAGCCTTTCGCTGTCGATCTGTTCGCGGTTATAAAGCAAAATGTCCAAGTCGACCGTCCTGGGTCCCCATCTGATGATCCTTTTTCTTCCCAATTGTTGTTCGATCCTCTGGCATATGTCCAAAAGATCGAAGGGGGACCATTCGGTTTCCAATTTTACCGCCAAGTTTAAAAATTTTCCCTGTTCCGTATACCCTACCGGATCCGTCTCGTAGACGGACGAAATTTTCGTCAGCCGGATCTTCCCGGCATCCCGCAGTTTTGCCAAAGCCCGCCGCAAATAATCAAGACGGTCATCCATGTTGGAGCCGAGGGAAAGATAGGCGGTATTTTTCCTGAGGGTTCTGCCGTTCATTTTACGCCCTCCCCCTTTTTTCATCCGGCGGAATCCGACGGCCGGCGGCAACCTCCGGGCAAGGGCGGCCCCATGCCGGTTTTCCGGTTCCGGCCGGTCCGCCCCAAACGCCCGCGTTTTTAGAAAATCGCACGCATTTTTCCCTTCGGGCTCAGGGCGCTTCTTTCCCGCTCCCGCCCGGAAGGTCATCCCGCGTCCGGGTAATTTCAACGGCAACGGAGCCGACGTGGCCCGCAATGGGCGGATTCGGTTTCGTTACGGTTACCGTGCAGCTTTTCACCGCCGGAAATTTTTCCAGCAGATGCCGGGCAATCGTTTCCGCCACGGCTTCGATCAATCGGAAGGTGTTTTCTTCCACCACCGTCCGGCAAAGCCGGTACAGCTCTTCGTAATTGACCGAATCGGCCAGACGGTCGGTGCCGCCCGCCCGGCGCAGATCCGTTTCAACGGCCAGATCCACTATAAAACGCTGGCCGAGCCGGTTCTCTTCGGGAAAAACCCCGTGATAACCGTAAAATTCCATTTTATGCAAATAGATTTTGTCCACTTCGGCATACCTCGCATCGCTGGATTGTTCGGCGGGATCATGCGGAAGCTTTTCCCGTCAATATATCCATCATTTTGACCATTCGGGAAATTTCCTTTACGTCATGGACGCGCACGATGTCGCAGCCTTTCATGATGCCGTAACAAACTGTCGCCCCCGTCCCCTCCAGCCGTTCCGAAACGGGGAGATTCAAAGCGTGCCCGATCATCGACTTCCGCGATGTCCCGAGAAGGACGGGATAGCCCAAGGCGCTGATCTTGTCCAAATTTTTCATGACTTCGATGTTTTGTTCGTAGGTTTTGGCGAAACCGATTCCGGGATCGAGGATGATTTGGCTGTCCCGGACCCCCCGCTTTTTGGCGATGTTGATGCTTTCGTAAAGATCGTACAGCACGTCGCGCATGAGCGATTCGTAATCCATGTTGTCCCGGTTGTGCATCAGGATGATCGGGACCTCATATTGGGCGGCGACATCGGCGATTTCCGGATCCTTTTTCGCTCCCCAAATGTCATTGATGATATGGGCGCCGGCCTTCAACGCCCTTTCGGCGGTTTCCGCCTTGTAGGTGTCCACGGAAATCGGCACGGAAATCCTTTTGGACATCTCTTCGATAAAAGGGAGGATCCGACGGATCTCTTCCTCCGCCGGTACGGGGGTGTGTCCGGGCCTCGTGGATTCTCCGCCGATATCGATGATGTCCGCCCCGTCGTTCACCATTTCCGCGGCATGTGCCAATCCCTTATCAAGTTCATTGTAAAGGCCGCCGTCGGAAAAAGAATCGGGGGTCACGTTCAGGATCCCCATGACATAGGTTTTTTTCCCGAAGTCAAGGGCAAAGGAATCCCATTCCATCTTCCCCTTCATGTTTGAACCTCCAGTCTTTTGTAAACCCTATTTTAACATAAAAAGTGCCATCTTCTCCAAAGGAAAACAGCCGGAAATAACCGGCAGGAAGGCAGGAAAAAACGGAGATTTTCCGGAATACCTTCCGAAAATCGAAAGCCCCGTTTCTTCGCCTTTCATGCAAAAAAGTCTTGGAACGCCTCGTACGACGGTTCATCGGGCAAACAATCCCCGCCAACAAAAAATCCGGCAAAATCCATCTTGCGATGAAATTTTGCCGGATTCCGAACCGGAATGGAAAAGGGGGTTATTCAAACTGATACAGGGGGGTGCTCAAATAGCGTTCGCCGTTGCTGGGCAGGATGGCCAAAACCTTCTTGCCTTTGCCCAGTTTCTTCGCTACGGTAATCGCGGCATACATGGCGGCGCCGGATGAAATTCCGCCCAAAATCCCTTCATTTCTGGCGGCCTTTCTCGCATATTCGAAGGCCTGTTCCGTCGTCACCTGGATGACTTCATCGTAAATTTTCGTGTCCAACACTTCCGGAACAAATCCCGGGCCGATTCCTTGGATTTTGTGGGGGCCGGGTTTGCCGCCGGAAAGAACCGGGGAGTCCTTCGGTTCAACGGCATAGATCTTGATATTCGGATATTTTTCGCGCAAAACTTGCCCCGCTCCGGTAATGGTGCCTCCCGTGCCGACGCCGGCGACGAAGGCATCCAGTTGGTCACCCATTTGTTCGACGATTTCCGGACCGGTGGTCAGGCGGTGAATTTCCGGATTGGCCGGGTTGTTGAATTGCTGCGGCATAAAGTAACCGTGTTCTTTCGCCAGTTCCTCCGCTTTTTTTACGGCGCCTCTCATGCCCTCTGCGCCGGGGGTCAAAACGAGTTCGGCCCCATAGGCCCGCAGCAGGTTCCTCCGTTCCAGGCTCATGGTGTCGGGCATGACAAGGACCGCCTTATAGCCCTTGGCCGCGGCCACCATCGCCAGGCCGATGCCGGTATTGCCGGAAGTCGGTTCGATGATCGTCGCGCCGGGCTTCAGCAATCCCTTTTTTTCCGCGTCTTCGATCATCGACAGAGCGATCCGGTCTTTTACGCTGCTTCCGGGATTCATAAACTCCAATTTGACATAGACCTCGGCAGAATCTTCATCGACGATCCGGTTCAATTTGACGATCGGGGTGCGTCCGATCACTTCCGTAATGGAATTCACCGCTTTCAACATTTCTTCCACTCCCAATTCCTAGTAAATTTATTGGATTAATTCAATTTTACGACTGCAGGGCGCCCATTGTCAAACGTCAGTTTACTGCTTTTTCCTTTGGGCGGCGGCCTTCATTTCCTCCAATTCTTCCCTGTTAAAGAAATATTTCTCGTTGCAAAAGCGGCATTGGGTTTCCGCGAAACCGTCTTCGTCGATGATCGATTGCAATTCCTCGCCGCCGAGGCTGATCATCGCATCTTTAAATTTTTCTTTGCTGCAGCTGCAGGCAAACCGCACGGGAAACCGTTCAAGAAATTTCAATTCCCCTTCTCCGGCGATTTCCTTCAGCAAATCTTCCGGCGAAACCCCTTTTTCGATCATTGTGGAGACGGGGGGCAGCCCCTTGATCCGGTTTTCCAAATCGGCGACGACCGATTCGGGGGTTTCGGGCATCACCTGCAAAATAAAGCCGCCCGCGGCCCGCACGGAATGATCCGGATTGACCAGCACCCCCAAGCCCACCGCCGAAGGCACTTGTTCCGACGCGGCAAAATAATAGGTAAAATCCTCACCCAGTTCCCCGGAGACCAAAGGAACTTGTCCGGAAAATTTTTCTTTCAGGCCGAGGTCCTTGACGACCGTCAATGTCCCCGATTTTCCCACCGCCCTTGCCACGTCCAATTTACCCTGCTCGTTCGGGCCGAAATGCACATGGGGGTTGGAGACATAGCCGCGCACTTCCCCGTTCGTATTGGCATCCACGATGATGGCCCCGATGGGACCGCCGCCCTCGATCTTGATGGTCAGCCGGCTGTCTCCCTTCATCATGGAACCCATCATCACCCCTGCGGTCATGGCCCGGCCGAGGGCCGCCGTGGCGGTGGCCAGCGTGTCGTGCCTCCGTTGCGCTTCCCCGACCGTTTCCGTCGTCCGGGCCGCGATGGCCCTGATTTTTCCGCCGTAGGCCAAGGCTCTCACCAAATAATCTTCCATAGCCAAACCCCTTCCGCAAAAACCGTTATTTTTTCTTCTTGCCGCGTTCCACGTTCCGGTGGTAAATGATGTGCAAACCTTTCAATGTCAAAAACGGATCGATCATATCGATCATCTTCGATTCATTCGCGATCAGCGGCGCCAAGCCACCCGTCGCAACGACCAACGGTTTTTCCTTGCACAGGCTTTTCATCCGGGTGACGATCCCTTCCACCAGGCCGACATAGCCGTAGACGATCCCCGCTTGCATGGCTTCCACCGTATTTCGGCCGATGACGCTGCCGGGGGCGGCAATTTCGATCCTCGGCAGCTTGGAGGCCTTATTGTACAGGGCCTCCGCCGCGATTTGGATGCCCGGGGCGATCGCCCCGCCGAAATACTGCTTTTCCTCATTGATAAAGCAAAAGGTCGTCGCCGTCCCGAAATCGACAATGATCAGGGGAGTGCCGTACTCTTCAATCCCCGCCACCGCGTTGACGATCCGGTCGGCGCCGATTTCCCGGGGATTTTCATATTTGATGTTCAGGCCGGTTTTGATTCCCGGGCCGACGATCAGCGGTTCCAGATGGAAGTATTTCGTGCACATCCGCTCCAGGGCGAACATGATCGGCGGCACCACCGACGATATGATGATGCCGTCGATGTCGGAAAAGGAAAGGCCGCCGTGGGCAAACAGGGATTTGATCAACATGCCGTATTCGTCTTCCGTCTTGTTGCGGTCCGTCTCAATCCGCCAATGGTGCACCAAGGAATCCTGTTTATAAACGCCCAACACGATATTGGAATTCCCCACATCCAATACAAGCAGCATAATCTCACCATCTCTTCATTTTTGAATGCTGCCAACATCTTACCACAAAAATGGTTCCGATGACAGCGAAGACGCCTGAAAAGGCCCGCGGCCCCCGGGATTGGGGTTTCCCCGCTCCGTTCTCATCCTCCGGGGCGAACCATCGGACCTTTTCCAGAGGCTTCCCCTTTTCAAAGGGCCCCTCGTTATGCCGACGCTTAGTCCGCCTAGCGAAGAAAATTTTCCCGCAGGACCGGGGAAGCCCCGCGTCAACGGGCAACATCCGCCGTCCCTTCCGGGGCTTTTTCCCGGCGGCCGTCACATGCCGAGGTGGAGCGGCGAGGACGTGCGGATTTCCATAAAAAAAGGATGACGGGTTCCGATGGCAAGGGCCCGCTTTCGCTCCCCTTTGCCCCATCACCGCGGAAGGGGAACGCTGCAAACCGCCGGGACCGCCAATCCTGGGGCGTATAACAAAGAGCGGCGACGCCCTTGTCCCAGCCGGCCGGCGGACCCGCCGCCCGCTTCCCGCCGCAAGGTCCCCAAAGCATGCCAAAAAGCCGGCCCTCTTCAGGCCGGCCGACGTTTACAACGGATTATCCTCTTTCGTATCATCGTCCTGCTTCACGGAAATATTGACCTTCACCTTATCTTTCTCTTCGGCGGAATCCACTTTCGCCTGTTTCTCTTCCGCCTGGTCCCCTTCCTCGCCGTCCTCTTCGGGAAGGGTGCCGTGATCAAACAAATGGCGGATCTGCTGGGCGTTCAAAGTCTCCACCTTCAGGAGGGCCTGGGCGATAACTTCCAGTTTGTCCCGATGTTCCAGCAGGATCTTTTTCGCCCTTTCATAGCACTCTTTGATGATCCGCTGGATTTCCAGGTCGATCTCATAGGCGATCTTATCGGAATAATTTTGTTCGCTGTGCAAATCGCGGCCGAGAAACACCTGGCCCTGGGATTGGCCGAATTGCAGCGGGCCCAGTTTTTCGCTCATGCCGAACTGGGTAACCATCCGCCTGGCGATGGAGGTGGCCCTTTCAAAATCGTTATGTGCGCCGGTGCTGACTTCGCCGAAGACGATTTCCTCCGCCACCCGGCCGCCGAGCAATCCGGTGATTTTATCCAGCAATTCCCGCTTCGTCATGAAATACCGGTCTTCCTTCGGAAGCATGACCGCATACCCGCCGGCCTGGCCCCGGGGGACGATCGTCACTTTGTGGACCATATCGGCATCTTCCAGCACGAGGCCGATCACCGTATGGCCGCCCTCGTGGTAGGCCACGATCCGTTTTTCCTTCTCGGAAATGACGCGGCTCTTCTTCGCCGGCCCGGCAATGACCCGGTCCGTTGCTTCATCGATGTCCGACATATCGATCTTTTTCTTGTTTTGCCGGGCCGCAACCAGGGCCGCTTCATTCAGCAGGTTTTCCAAGTCGGCGCCGGAAAATCCCGGAGTTCTCATGGCGATGGTTTGCAGGTCGACCGATTTATCCAAAGGCTTGTTCCGGGCGTGAACGCGCAGAACCGCTTCCCTTCCCTTGACATCGGGCCGGTCCACGGTGATCTGCCGGTCAAAACGTCCCGGACGGAGCAGCGCCGGATCGAGGATATCCGGGCGGTTGGTGGCCGCGATGATAATGATCCCTTCGTTGGAGCTGAACCCGTCCATTTCGACGAGCAGCTGGTTCAACGTTTGTTCCCGTTCATCGTGGCCGCCGCCGAGCCCGGCGCCGCGCTGGCGCCCGACCGCATCGATCTCATCGATAAAGATGATGCACGGGGAGTTTTTCTTCGCCGTTTCAAACAAGTCGCGGACGCGGGATGCGCCGACACCGACGAACATCTCGACAAAGTCCGAACCGCTGATCGAGAAAAAGGGAACGCCCGCTTCACCGGCTACCGCCCGGGCAAGGAGGGTTTTTCCCGTTCCAGGAGGTCCGACCAATAAAACGCCTTTCGGTATGCGCGCCCCCAATGCGCTGAACCGCTTCGGGTCCTTTAAAAATTCAACGATTTCTTCCAATTCCTGCTTCTCTTCATCCGCTCCCGCCACATCCCGGAAACGGACTTTATTTTTGTCTTCGCTGTAAAGCCGGGCTTTGCTCTTCCCGAAGTTCATTACCCGGCTGCCGCCCCCTTGGGCCTGGTTCAACAGGAATATGATGAAAAAGAAAAGGATGACGAAGGGGATGATCGTCGTTAAAATTTGCAGCAATCCGCTCGTTTCTTTGGCCATCAGGATATCGAATTTTGTATCCGTTTCAATCGCCACTTGTTCGATCCGTTCCAAAGTGGCGGAACTGTTCCAAACATTGGTGGTGAAATTTTGGACTTCACCGTAGGTTTCCAATTTCCCCTTGATCGTGTAAACCTGCCTCTCCGGCTGGGCGGTGAATTCCTTCACCTCTCCCTTTTCCAGATGGGTCATGAATTCATTAAAGGTCAGCTGTTTCGCGGTATCCTGACCCCTCGTGAACATGCTGAAGATTCCGATGATCACTAAAAAAACCAATAAATAAAAGATCGTGTTTCGGAAAATGCGATTCATCCCTGACCTCCTCCTAGGGGGAACAAACTATATTAAATAGTATCATAGAAAATTGGGGCATTACAAGAAATTAACCGGCGGGCGCGTCACTTCGAATCGTCTTCCTGATAAACCTCCGGCTTTAATACCCCGACATAGGGCAGGTTCCGGTATTTTTCCTGATAGTCCAGTCCGTAGCCGACGACGAATTCGTTGGGGATGACAAAACCGACATAATCCGCTTCGATGTTCGTCTTTCTCCCCGACGGTTTATCCAGCAAAGTCACGATTTTGATCGATTTCGCCTTCCGGTATTTAAATAAATCGACCAAATAACTTAAGGTTAAACCGCTGTCGATAATGTCCTCGATAATTAGGATGTCCCTTCCTTCCACGGAAGTATCCAAATCCTTCAAAATTTTCACTTCGCCGGAAGAAACCGTTTTTCCCCCGTAGCTGGAAACGTCCATAAAGTCCATTTCCAAATAGGTATCCACCCGCTTCAACAGATCGGCCATAAAGGGCATGGCTCCCTTTAATACGCCGACGGCAAGGGGAAATTTTCCCCTGTATTCCTCCGTCAATATTTTGGCCAATTCCTTGATTTTTGATTGAATTTCTTCTTCCGTGATCAAAATTTTTTCAATGTCTTGATTCATCCATTTTTTCCTCCCTGGTGGTCGTATTCCTTCTATAGATCAGAACCGTGGCATTTTCTCCATCCTCTCCGGAAGCCTCACGGGACGATTTTTTCAATCCGGGGATCCAGAGGATCTCTCCGGCGGCGTCCGTGACAATCGGCCAAACGTTCCGTTCGTGAATCGGAATTTTCGCCTCGATGAAAATTTCCTTTACCTTTTTTGTTCCCCCGCTCCCCTTTTGCCGGATGCGGTCTCCTTCCCTTCTCGTCCTCACGTATAACGGCAGGGCCGTATTGTTCCAATCAAGAAAAAAATATTCCTTTTCCGAAAGGGCGGCGGATTTTACCGGCCGTCCGGAATAAAGTTCGCCGCCGTTCGGCAAAGCGAGTTTTTCCGTGGGATTCCATTCGAAGCAATAAGTTTCCTGGGGAAATCCGTAGTGAAAGATACACCGGTCATAGACGCGGGTCACCGTCAGCCCGCCGGGCAAGTTCAGCTCGCCCGACGGCCGCGGGCCGCCGATCAGATCCAAAATCGCCTCGATATGGCGAATGGAAAAGGGGGACGGTTGACCGTCTTTCCGGAAATGGCCGAGCACGATGGAAATGCCCCTTCTTTGCAAAGGTCTGGGCAATCTGAGCAGGTCGGGGATTTTGATCCCGATTCTCTCCTTATTATTATTCGTTATGATTTTTTTCATTTCCTTTTTCGCCAATGTTTCCAAATAATCAAAATCCTCATGGAGAAACTCGCTCAGCCGTTGAAAATGGTCGTGGACGTGGCGGTCCTCCGCTTTCAGGAAAGGGAGAACGTGCTTCCGGAAGCGGTTCCTCGTGTAGATTTCCTTTTCATTGCTCGGGTCATAGACCGGCTGTAGGCCGTTTTTCCGGCAATACGCTTCGATTTCTTCCTTCGTGACGCATAAAAAAGGACGGATGATCCGGCCGCCGGCGAAATCCCGTTGCACCCGCATGCCCGCCGCGGCATCCACGCCGCTCCCCCTGGTCATCCTCATCAGCATCGTTTCCATCTGGTCATCCCCGTGGTGGGCCAGGGCAAGGGTTTCAATCCCGTTTTTTTCCATGACTTCCCGGAAAAAAGCGTAGCGCATCTGCCTGGCCAAATCCTGGGGATTCCCTTTTCTCTTTTCGACCTCCGCAGGCACGTCGATCCGCTTTCCGAAAAAGGGAACCTCCCATTGGCGGCAAATTTCTTCCACATATTTCATTTCTTCCAACGATTCCTTGCGGAACATGTGGTCGACATGGGCGGCGGAAAGGGTCAACCGCCAATCGTTTCGCCGCCGGACAAAAAAATATAACAAGGCCAGGGAATCGGGGCCGCCGGAAACGCCGATCAGCAGGCGGCTGCCCCTTTTTATCAAATCATGGCGACGGATGAAATCGATGACCTTTTTTTCCAAACTGCTCATGGACGGCTCCTCTTTTATTCCGGCTTTGCGCCGCAGGACCTTCCCGGTTCTGCGGCCGCTTCCGTCTCCTTGCCTCGGTTAAAAGAATCAAAACACCATACTCGGAAGTTACAAAAAATTATAGCAAAAAAACAAATGTTTGCCTATCAAAAACCTTCGTTCACGGCTGGATCTGCTGAAAAATATACAGGGCATAGACGCCGAGGATGAGCAGGACGACGATGACCGTCTCCCACATCCGGCCCTTTTTCCCGTCCCCCGTTTTTGCCGGATTCGCCCCTTGGCTTCTTCGCCTTTCCCCCGGTCGCCGTTCTTGGCCGTAAAGGGCATACAAGTCCCTTTTCATTTCCCCCGCCGCCGCATACTGTCCGGTCAGGGCGCGGATCAGCGGCGATTCATATCGCCGCAATCCTTCCTTATCCCGGATGGCCTTTTTCAATTGCCCGAGTCCCCCTTCCCGTTTCGGAAAACGTTCCGGGTAATAGGCATTGATGATGATCATGGCAACGGAAAAGAGGTCGTAGGCGGGTTCCGCCTTCCGGTTTCCCAAGCCCCAATAGCCTCGGTCAAAAAACTCGGTGAATTCCTTGATCGCCCTTCCTTGCATCGTGGTCCCGCCGACATCGATGCATCGCAGCTTTACCGGGGAATCGGTGACGATCAAATTGTCCGGCTTTAAATCGCCGAATACCCAGCCGTTCTGATGCAACCCTTCCAAATGGGTCAACAGCTGGATCATCAGGACGGGAAGCCAGGCATAACCCCGCTGTTTTAAAAAGGTTAAAAAATGGGTGCCGCGGATGTATTCCATCACATAAAAGGGGACCGTTTCCCCATCCCGCACCCAATCGTCCACGTCCAATAACGAAGGCCCGAGGATCGAACCCCGGGCCTTGGCAAGACTTTTCAAAACATTGACTTCGGAAATGATCGTGCCGTTGTCCCCGCTCATTTTTACGGCCACTTCCCGGCCGCTCCCCAATGCCGCCGCCAAAAACACGACCCCGTTGGCTCCCCGCCCCAACGGTTTTTTCAATACGTAACGGTTTTTATGCCATTTCCCCGCAATCGTTTCGCCGGCCAAGCTAAACGGATTCTTCAAAGGTTCCTTCATCATTTCGCGTCAACAAACCCCTTATCAATGAGCGTTTTCGGTTAAATTGCCCGATCGCCTCCCGGATCGCCGGCCCCGTCGGCGTCATGCCCTTCGATGCCAGCTTCGGCAGCAGCATGTTGATCGATTCCATTTTCGGCGTCCAATCCAGCAGTTTTTCGATTCCGTTCTTTTTCCCGGGAAATATAAAGAGGGAAAAGAGATTATTTCCTGCCCGTGAATTCAGGCTCAACGAGAGATCGAGCAAGGCTTCCTTGACGGTCGGCAGTTTGTATTTCATGCTGGCGCTCGTATCGACCAAGATGAGCACTTCCAGATTGGCCGTTTCATTCAATTCATCCACGACTTCCATGATCTCGCTCCGCTTTTCGGGGGGAAGATCTTCCATCGTCACATCCCGTCCCAAAATCTGCTGGATTTCGCTGTTGACGATCCCCTGGATCGTTTGCGTCATCGCCTTCCTCGTCACCATCTGCACCGTCTGGGCCAGCTGTTTCGCGTAAACGATCTGGCTGATCCCGCCGCCGTTTGCCGCGATGCCTTCAATTTCCCGCATTCCCTGATCGTCGATCACATCGTTTTCCATCACCCCGATCACATTGACCGTAATCCCGTGTTCGCGGGCCAACGCGGCCATGGCGACCGGGTCTTCGCCCTGGTTCGAACAGCCGTCCGTAATCAAAAGGATTTGTTTGATCGTTCCCGGTCTCAACGCAATCCCTCCATCCTAGTCTTGCTAACATCCTAGCCGAGAATGGAAGGTTTTATACATGGCGCCGCGTTTTTCCCCGGGGAAAATGCGAATTTTCGCGCGCCGTTTTTCACGCCCCTTTTTCGGTTTTATAGGAATGGAAAGGAATCGACTTCCACTTCGGATTGTTATGCTTGATTTTCGCCACCACGATCGTCATATCGTCCAAAATCTTGCCGCTTCGTTGCCGGATGACATCCTCCAGCAGCAAATCGGCCACCGCCTGGGGATCGTCGGTTTCCATTTCGGCAAGCCTCCTTTTCAACCAGGCCTCCCCGTTTTCGGCCGCCTGCGGATCGTCCAATACCCCGTCGGTCAGCATGATCAACAAATCTTCCGCTTTCAATTGTTCGCTGACCACATCCACTTCAAAATCCTGGACGATGCCGATCGGCAAATTGCTGGCCTGGACCTTGATCACCCGGTCCCCCCGCTTTATGAAGCTGGGGGATGAACCGATTTTGATAAATTTCGCCCGCGCATCCTGCAAATCGATCATCGCCAGATCCAGCGTGGCGAAAATTTCATCCGTCGTCCTCAAGCTGAGAACGGAATTGATGGACTTTATGGCGACCTCCTCGTCGATTCCGGACTGCAAGATTTTCTTCAATAAATCCAGCGTCTCCTGGCTTTCCCGGTGAGCCTTCTCCCCGTTTCCCATGCCGTCCGAGATGGCCAAGGCCAGTTTTCCCCTGCCCAATTCGATCATCGAAAAGCTGTCTCCCGATAAGAACCCCCCGTCATACGCCGCATGGGCGACCCCCGTTTCCACCACATAGGCCTTTGCCGAACGAAAGGTGGCCTTGCAATATTCGTGGCGGACATGGGGGCAATTTTCCGAATAGACGATGATCGTTTCCCCCAAGATGTCGGAAAGGAGGGGGGCGATAAGTTTTTCGTTTTGCCCCATCCCGTCGCAATAGGGGATGGTAATGTCGATATCCACATTCCCCTCCTCGAGGCTGTATATCTCCACATCGCCGACGTCAATCCCGAAATTTTTCAGGCAATCGAAGATCTGTTCTTCCTGCTTGTCGAGATTCTCCCTTTCCTTCTGGATTTCCAGGGCGAAATTCCCCATCACTTTGGACACCCCGTATAACTGGTCCGCCACCAGCTTTCTCGTTTCCCAGACCTGCTTTTTCAATTTTTGATTCGCCTGATAGAAATGAAGTTCCTTTTGCATCAGGTCCAGCACTTTGCCGCTCTTGATGCAATGCCTGTCCCATTCCCGGCGGATCTTTTTCCGGACCGCCTTCTCCTCATTCAGTTCATTCATCATCGTTTTCATTAAACCATAGGTTTTATGAAAATCCTTCACCCAGCATTGTTCCTTTTTAAAACAGGTCTGGCAGGAGTTCTCCGTCACGTTGCTCAAGAAATAATCGACTTCCTCGTCCCTTTCCTCGTTCCGTTCCTGTTTTCCGAAGCTTTTGGCCAGCGCCAGGAAGATGGACGAATACTGTTCCACCCGTTTTGCGGTCACATCCCGCATGTTCCGCAAATATTGCTGTTGTTCCAAGGCGTGCTCGGGGGTCCCGGGAATATTTTTGGCCAGAAAAGCGGTGAAACTTTTCGGCGTCATGAAAAAGAGCATAATCGCCGCGGCAGATTCGTATAATGTAACGGAAAGGCCGTGATCGTCCAAACGGTAAACCCCGATCAGCATCGTGGCGATGAACAGTCCGGCGGCAACCCCGAACCGTTTTCCATCCTTCAGCAGCCCGCCCAACAGCCCGGCGAAGGCCAAAAGGCTCATTTCCGAAAACATGCCGATATCGGCCAAGCCGAATATCAGGCCGGTGACGACCCCGACCGTCGAGCCGATGGCGGCTCCGGCAGTAAAGGAAAAAATTAAAATGAGATAACGGGCAAAGATATTGGCGACGGACAGCCCATCCATTTTCCAGTCGATCATCCCCGTCAGCATGGAGGCGAACAGGATGATCATGCACACGATCTCCTCCGTTTTGTAAGGCTGCCGCCGCCGCCCGGCTGCAAACAGGGGGATCGCCTGGAGAAAGATATAGGTTAGCACGAAACCGAGCCCGGCCTCCACCGCGGCCATCAGGAAATAAAAGGGCAGCACCCCGCCGTTTTTCACCGCATCGACGATCAGCTTGCCGGCAAAGAGGGAAACGAATACGAGGCCGGGCGTCCAAAGGATGTTTTCCTTCGTCAACGGACGGGTCATTTTTTTCAGGATGAAAAAGAAAAAAATGCTTCCCAACAGGGTGATGGCATGGATCACGGATACGGACAGCGCCCCGCTTTCGACGCCGATGAAAACGAGGGGCAAGCGGGCGGCCTGGAAAACGGAGATCGCCGCCAAAAAAGGCAGACTGAACGGGGCGAGCTCGGATAAGATAAACGCCCTTCCCAGCAGGAAACCCAGGATGAACAGCAATATCCCCCTCTTTAAAAAGATCTCCTTGATCTTGTTCACCAAATAGGCTTCCGAAAGCCGCAAAGACTGCCGCAGATCAAAAAACTTCCCATCCGGAACCGGCGCGATCCATTGTTTTCCTGTATTTTCCATATTTATTCCACCCTTTCGAACGGATTTTAAAACCCATTATAAAGGGACAAGCGGCAAAACTTTGTCAAATTTGAAAATCGGAATCCAAAAAAAGTTCGACGGGTCTCTACGCAAATAGGAAAAAAGCAAACATTTTTTCGAAGATTTTTGAAATGAAAAATGGAGGCCTTTCCCTTAAACCCCAGGGCGGCGGCCGGTTCGACAAATATTTTTAGCCTTCCCGTTCGACACCCTTGCAAAACAAAAGGGCATGATCTGTAAAACAAAAACAGATCATGCCCCGTTTTTTTGTCCGAAAATGAAAGCTGCCCCAAAAGGCCATTTTGGGGCAGCTTCCGTATATGGAAAAAGTGAATGCCACTTGTCCGTTCCTTTTTCTCATCCGGTGCACCGCAAATCTTCTTCGGCAGCAAGTTACCCTCTCCGTCCGCCCCTTCCCCCTCTTCTCGATTCGTTGTGGCGTTTCAGCGAAGCCAGCCGGTCTTCGCTTTCCTTTAAGAAGCGGGCGATCTTTTGTTCGAAACTTTCTTTCGCTGCCCGATCCATCATCCTTTTGTGATGATTTCCGGAACCGGATGCCTTTTCCTTCGCCTTCCGGATCGACAAGGCGATTTTTCCGTTCTTTTCCACATGCAGGACCTTCACTTCCACTTGATCGCCGATCTTCAAATAGTCGTGGATATCCTTCACATACGTGTCGGCCACTTCGCTGATGTGGACAAGACCCGTTACTCCCTCCGGCAGCTCGATAAACGCTCCGAATTTGGTAATACCCGTAACCTTTCCTTGCAACTTGCTGCCTACTTCAATTGACATAAAAAAGAACTTCCTCCTTAAAAATTAAAAAAATACAGTTATTGTATATTATATCGATTTAAAGCAAAGAATGTCAATTCGGGAAGGGGCTAATAAAAAGCGCGTTCCAGCCGCCTCGGGCCTTCCCCTGCCCGCCTCAGCCGCTCCCCATCCGGCGGGGCTATTCGTCCTTTTCTTCATCTGGCGGAGCGAAGATGATCTCGTTCTCCCCGGACAAAAAGTATTCCTTCCGGGCGAATTTCCCGATATATTCCTCATCCTGCAATTTTTTGATCTCATCCTTCAAAACCGCCTGGCGATCCTTCAGCTGTTCATATTGTTTTTCCGCAGCCTCCAATTCCTTCCTCTTGCTGTCCAGCAGTTCGGACTGGGAAATGAGCGCCGAAGAATAAAAGTACAGCACGACGAATGCGACGGCGAAAAATGCCGTTAACCGCCGGATCAACAATTTCCTTCTCCGCTCGTAGATCTTTTTCTTGACCTGCTCGTGGTTCAGGTAGGATTGCCTGATTTTCTGCCTCGCCCTTTCGTTTTTGATCGCCATTCCCAGCCCTCCTTTTTTCAATGGAATAAATTCCATATCTTTTTAAAAAATCCTGCCGTATAATGAAGGGTTTTTTCAGTTCTTATTTTAATCGAACCGGGAACAGAAAGCCATAATTTTCGGAAAAGCTTTTGAAAGGGAAAGAAAAGGACCTTCGCAACCGCAAAAAGCAGTTTGCCGACCAGGATCAGCAGGCGGCGGACCAGAGCGTACAGGAAGAAAAGGACGGCGGCCGCAAGCCGGAAAATCCATCGCACCGGAGCGGCGACGAGAAGGCGGAAAACCCGTCCGAAAAATCGGAACATCCGCTTTCCCAAGGCGATGATTCGATTGAGCAAAAAAAGATACAGGCTTTTGAACAGGCTCTGGTACATGGAAAACCCCAGCAGGATGGCCAGGAAAACATAAAAACGGACTTCCCCTTCATTGATGGCATAAAGGATGGAAAAGGCGAGGAAGGCTTGGATGAGCCAAAAGAGAATATCATTGACAAAAACGAGGAAGGCCATCCGCTTTTTTTGCCCCATGATCCGGCTGTACGTATCAAAGGAGGCGCCGAGCCAGTTTCCGAGGGCGACCATGGCGGCCATCGTCTGCAATTGTTCGGAAAGGCTCATTTGAACAACTTGCTAAAGAATCCTTTAGCCTTGTCCCCCTGATGCTCCTCCAAATAGGCGAGGTCAAAAATCTTTCCCTTTATCGACACGACGCCTTTGTCCACGTCCAAATTTTTCATTTGCAGATTTTGGCCGCGGATGGCCAAAAACCCCATGACCGTTTCCAGCAAAAACTCCTCGTTGTCGAAGCTTTCCACCTGTTTGACGCCCGTTATGTCCAAACTTTTGCGCCCCCGCAAAATCACGTCATGTTCCGCCGTCTGCCGCTGGTTTTCCGATTGATTATAGTACTGGTTCATCATTCATCCCCCGATTCCACCAAGTTCATTGTTTTTATCACCATTCATATGCATGTCCCGGAGAAAGTAGACTAAAAACTTGGGGAGCCGGGGGGAAGGCCGGAAGACATCAAGGGGAAGTTCCGTCCGGAAAAGGGGCTTCTTCCCCTTCCGCCCGCTCTTCCTTTAATACCGTATACATTTGGGACGCTTCCTGCTTCTTCGGATTTTCCTCCAATTTGTCGATCCGGACGGTCAGGATCCTTTCGCCGAAACGGATCGTCAGCTCATCGCCCGCTTTCACTTCGGAGCTCGCCTTCGCTTTTTTTCCGTTCAGCCAGATCCTTCCTTGATCCGCCACTTCCTTTGCCAGCGTCCGCCGCTTGATCAAGCGGGAAAGCTTCAAAAATTTATCCAAACGCAAATCCTTTCACCCCTCCCTTTTCCCGAAAGTTTTCCGCGGAGTGTCCGCGGCCGCACCCCGAAAGGCATCCCCGTGGGCGGGGATCCGTCCTCCGGCGGCATCCTTTGCCACGAGCCCTTCTGCGTGAAACCCGACCTATGGTGCGGTCCTTTCCGCCCCGTTGGACGGAAAAGGCCGGCCGTCGGGCACAAGGGCACAAAACGCCGGGCCCGGCGGAAAATGCCCCCGGCTGCCCATCCTTATCAGCCGCCTTCCCGGCCCCGGAAGGAAAGTCCCCCTTGAAAAGGGGAAAATCACAGATCCTTTTCCTTTTCCTTCATTTCCTTCCAAATCTTTTTTACATCCTCCACCGACTTGGCCTCCCTGCCGGAAAACACATGGGGATGCCTGAAAATCAATTTTTTCACCAATTGTTCGATCACGTCGTCGACGGTGAAGTAACCTTGCTCCTCCCCGATTTGGGAATGGTGCATCACCTGGAGCAGCACATCCCCCAGTTCCTCCACCATATGGCCCTCGTCCTTTTCCCGGATGGCCTCGATCAATTCCTCCGTTTCCTCCCGCAAATGGGGGATCAGCGATTCATGGGTCTGCTTGCGGTCCCACGGACAGCCGCCGGGCCCCCTCAACGTTCTCACGACGCGGCGCAAATAATCGAATTGTTTGTACAAGATTTTTTCATCTTTCACGGGCGGGACGTAGACGCTCGTCAGATTTCCCGTCTGAAAGTTGCGGTCCAGTTCGTAAAGTTTCAATTTCTGCAGCCTTTCCCCGCTGCCACCCGCCTCGGAAACCAAATAGACGTCGTAGTCGTCCGGAAGGATTTCCATCAAGGTTAACTTCACTTCGGAGGCGATGTAAAAATCATAGACCTGGGCGATGACCACGTGCTGGGTGACTTGGATGTCCTCCCTTTTCAAATTCGTCGCATCCAACAGCTGAAAGCCTTCCAGCGGATCGATCCGCAGCGTTTGAAAAAGGGAATCGAGGAAGCTGCCCCCGCCGTAAAAAACCAGTTCGACGCCCCTTTCGCCGCTTTTCTCCAGCAACAGCTGCACCGTTTTTTCCCCGACGAAGGGATGGCCGGGGACGGCATAGACGATTTCCCCGTGTTTTTCCGCATGTTCGAATAGAGTTGCCGCGATCTCATGGTATACATCGTCAAAATTCGGATGTTTTTCATATATGCCGTCAAAGGAGGAGAAGCGCAGCCCTTCCCGTTCCAGATCCCGGACCGCCGGATGTTCCCTCGTCCGCAAAAAAACGGGGAGCGGGCCCTTCAACAGGCGGTAAACCCCCAGGGGCATCTGGTTGATATCCCCGGCGCCCAAACCGGTTACGATCATTTTTTTCAACAGGAATCCCCCCTATCGGTTTTCGGTAAAAAGCGGAGCAATTTTTCCCCGAAAGGAACGAGCAGCCATTCCGACTTCGTAAAAATTTTCCCCCGGGCGAGGACAAAACAAAACACGAATGCCCCAAAAAAGGAGGCAAAAAGGGATTGGAAGGCCGAAAACAGCCGGACCGGCGAATCCGGCAGCAGCCAGCCGCACAAGGCATTGAGGGCGCCCACCAGCGCCGCCATGGCCGCCAGGCTGCGGAACAGCACAAAGACAAAGTCCTTGGGAAAAAGGTCTTCCTTGATACGTTTTTTCAAAGCGGCAAAACAGAAGGCTGACATGGCCGCCAAGGCGAGATTGCTGGCAAGGGCCGCCCCCGGGATGCCGAACGCCCGGATGAACGCCGCATTGAACACAATCTTCGCGACGATCCCAGCCAAAACCCCATAAAAGGGAAGAAGGGGATTGCCCATGCCTTGAAAAACGGCGGTAACGGCCATATTCGCCGCCAAAAATACGACGGTTAGGGCGAGGATCCTAAGCGGCAGCGTGCCCGCCGAATTTGTAAAGAGCATGATATTCAACGGCTCCATGATCATGATGAGCCCGACGGAAGCGGCGGCTCCGGCGGCAATGCTGAATTGCACGGCGAGCCGGGCCAGCTTGTCGGCCTCCTCCTCCCTCCCCCGGCTCCTCATCTTCGCCATGATCGGAACAAGGGCGGAGGAGACGGAAACGGACAGGATGATGCCGATCTGGACCAAAGGCTGCCCCCGGTCGAACACCCCTTTCATCGCTCTGGCCGCATCAAAATCCGTCCCTTTCGCCAGCAGGGACGGCAAAATTTGAAAATTGTCGATCAGCTGGAAAATCACCGGAACCATTCCGCAAACCGTCGCCGCCAAACCATGGAGCAAAACGGTTCCCAGCCTCACCCCATCGCCGGGAGCGGCCGGCTCAGGCCGGTTTTTCCGTCCCTTTCTCCGGAAAAAACAGAAAAGCAAAAATAGGAAACAAACAAGGCTTCCCGCCGCCGAGGCAACGGCCGCCCCTGCGCCGACGGCGTACAAATTTTTCCCGTTTGCGAAAAGCGCCGCGGCGGCCAATATCCCCCCGACGCGCACCGTTTGTTCCGCCACTTGGGAAACCGCCGTCGGGACCATATTCCCCATGCCCTGAAAATAGCCGCGGAAAAGGGAGATGAAGGGCACGAACAAGAAGGGAAAGGCGACGGCGGCGATCAACGGGGCCAAATTCCCGTCGCCCATTTTTTTTGCGATCCAGTCCGCGCCGAAAAAAAGGAAAAGAAACAGGGAAAAACAGAGGGGGAAAAGGGCCAAAAAGGCACGGAACAGCACGTTTTCCGACGGCCGCTCGGCATATAATTTCGAAACGATGACGGGGAAGCCGGCGCTTGCCATGGCCACGGCAATTCCGTAAAAGGGATAAACCTGCTGATAAATGTAAAAACCGATATCGCCGACGATATTTTGAAAAGGGATGCGGTAGACGGCGCTTAAAATCTTCGTTGCGGCCGCCCCTGCGGACAAAATGACCGCCCCTTTTACCATCAGCCTCTCCCCGGAAACCGGCGAATTGTTTTCCATTCCGTTTCTCCCTTCGCCACATCCTCATTCCATGGTATTAGTATAAAAGAAAAAAGAAGACAGGACCACTGCCTTCTTCGGACGTTAAGCATCTACTGTTCCATTTGTTTCGCCAAAAACCCCGCGGCGGTTTCCGCCGCTTTCTTCTCCACTTCTCCCAGTGCACGTTCTTTCGAACAGATGACGACCGAGCCGATCGGATCGCCGTTGGCGATAATCGGACTGACCGTATAGGAGGAAAATTCTTCTTCATTCCCTTCGACAATGGAAAAGGTTCCCCCGCGGGTTTCCAGAATGGAGGAACGTTCTTCCATGATCCTTTCCATTTGTTCGCTGATGTTTTTATTTAAGTATTCCTTTTTGGAACCTCCCGCAACGGCGATGACCGTATCCCGGTCGGTGATCAGCACAGTGCTCCCCAAACTGTCGAACAAAGCCTCCGCGTATTCCTTGGCAAAATCACCCAGTTCATTGATGGGAGAATATTTTTTTAAAATGACTTCCCCTTCGCGATCGACGAAGATTTCCAAAGGATCACCTTCGCGGATTCTCAACGTCCTTCGGATCTCCTTCGGAATGACTACGCGTCCCAAATCGTCAATGCGCCTTACGATACCAGTTGCTTTCATCTGGCTGCCTCGCTTTCTTTTGGTGTTTTTGAGCAAAGTTTTTCTGGGGAAATTTCATCCTTTATTTAACAAATAGTATCTTTCATCCGGAAAGAACTATGCATGGGAAAGTCTTTTTTTGGACGGCCGGGAAAAAACTGCTTCCGGCCCGGACGCCGGATCAGGAAACGGATTTTTCCCGGGATCGCTGCGTAAGGGGCAATTTTTCGGCGAACTCGTGGACGGCTTCGAACCAGCCGTCTCCGGAAAAGGAATTCCGGTAGAAAACCACCTTTATTTTCTTTCCGTCCATCCCGAATCCGACCATCCGGCCGTAGGGTTTGGTGATCTGGAACAGCCTTTCCTTGTCCATGGTTTCCGTGGCCTCCTCCGTGAAAAGGAAGACGACCTGATCCTTGTCTTTTTTTATCGACTCGCAGCCTGCCGCCTTTGCGGAAATTTTGATTTCCGAAATCATGAACAAATTTTCCACTTCTCGCGGATAGCTGCCGAAACGGTCTTGCATCTCCTCCCGCAGCTCCCGGATGTCCTCCGGTGTTTTCAGCCCGCGGAAACGTTTGTACATCTCGATCTTTTGATTGCCGTCGGAAATATAGGCATCCGGGATATAGGCATCGATGTCCAGATCGATTTCGACCTCCTTCTCTTCCTTGGGCTGAATCCCTTTCCTTTTTTCGATCGCTTCCTTAAGCATTTGGGAATAGAGGTCAAAACCGACCGATTCAATAAATCCGTGCTGCTGCGGGCCCAAAATGTTCCCCGTCCCCCGGATGGCCAAATCCCGCATGGCGATCTTGAAGCCGGAGCCGAGCTCGGTATATTCCTTGATCGCCTGCAGCCGTTTTTCCGCCACTTCGGTCAAAACCTTATCTTTCCGATAGGTAAAGTAGGCATAAGCCACCCGGTTGGAGCGTCCGACCCGGCCCCGCAGCTGATACAGCTGGGAAAGTCCCAGCCGGTCGGCGTTTTCCACGATGAGGGTATTGACGTTCGGGATGTCGACGCCGGTTTCGATGATCGTCGTGCTGACCAGGACATCGTATTCCCCTTCGATGAAGGAGAGCATCACATTTTCCAACTCCGCCTCGGACATCCGCCCGTGGGCGTAAATCACCCGCGCATCCGGCACGAGCAGGGAGATTTCTTCTGCTTTTCTGTCAATATCCTCAATATTGTTATACAGGTAATAAATCTGCCCTTCCCGGGCCAGCTCCCTTTCGATCGCTTCCTTCACGACGTGGGTGCTGTACTCCATGACGTAGGTTTGAACGGGGAAGCGGTTTTCCGGAGGCGTTTCGATGATCGACAAATCGCGCACCCCGAGGAGCGACATGTGCAGCGTCCGCGGAATGGGCGTCGCCGTCAAAGTCAGCACGTCGATGTTCGTTTTCAACTGTTTGATCTTTTCTTTATGGGTAACGCCGAAGCGTTGTTCTTCGTCGATAATGAGCAGGCCCAGATCATGGAACTGGACATCCTTGGACAGGAGGCGGTGGGTGCCGACGACGATGTCGATCGTCCCGTTTTTCAGCTGCTTGATCGTTTCCTGTTGTTCCTTTCGCGTGCGGAACCGGCTCAGCATTCCGATCTTCACTGGGAAATCGTGGAATCGCTCCCGCATCGTTTCGTAATGCTGCTGGGCCAAAATCGTCGTCGGGACGAGGAAGGCCACCTGTTTGTTGTCCATGACCGCCTTAAATGCGGCCCGCAAGGCGACTTCCGTTTTTCCGTATCCCACGTCGCCGCAGAGGAGCCGGTCCATCGGTTTGGGGCGCTCCATATCCTTCTTGACTTCCATGATCGAGCGGAGCTGATCCTCCGTCTCCTTATAGGGAAATGCGGCCTCGAATTCCTTTTGCAGCTCGGTATCGGGGGAAAAGGCGAACCCCGGGGTCGCCTCCCGCTCGGCGTACAGTTTGATCAAATCCTCGGCGATGTCCTGGACGGAAGACTCGACCTTTTTCTTGACCCGCTTCCATTCGCTGCCGCCCAATTTGTAAATCTTCGGTTCCTTGCCTTCCGTTCCGACATATTTTTGCACCAGATGAATCTGGTCGATCGGCACATACAGTTTGTCGTTGCCCTTATATTTGATCTTTAAATAGTCCCTGTGCACGCCGTCGATGATCAGCGTTTCGATTCCCAGGTACTTGCCGATGCCGTGGTTGACGTGGACCACGTAATCGCCCGGCTTCAATTCGGTGTAGGTCTGTATTCTCTCGGCGTTGGATAATTTCTGTTTTCCCGCCTTTTTCCTCTTCCTTTTTTTGAAAAGTTCCTGTTCGTCGATGACCGCCACTTTATGCACGGCGATTTCAAACCCGGTCTGCAGATGGCCGATGACGATCTGGGGCTTCCCTTCGAGGATCCTTTCCCCGCTCCGGTTGTCCACGGCCTCCAAACCGTAATCGTAAAAGACGCCGGCGGTCTTCTCCGCCCGTTCTTCATCCCCGCAGAGAAAGATCACCGTGTAATTTTGCTTTTTCCAGCGTTCCATCTCCGTTTTCAAAATGTTCATCTGACCGTGGAACGTCTGCATCGGCCTCGCGGGGAGATTGAGGATGTTTTGCGGATTCACGTTCGGGATATGCCGCAAAAACAGCGAGAAGTAAACGATCGGCGAGCCGGAATTTTTGATCAGGTCCATGACGTCATGGGCGACGGTCAAATCGTGGACGATTTTCCCCTCGCCGATCAAACTGGTGATCCATTCGGCCTCTTCTTTATCGAGGGATTCCAGCATTTCGTTCATCCTCGATATCTCATCGACGCAGATGATCGCATTCCGCCCCGCGTAATCTAGTAAACTCGCAGGCCGGTCGTAGGCCATGGAAAGATATTTGTACATGTCGTCCGGCAGCTGCCCGTTTTGCATCCGTTCGATATCATGCCGGATGTTTTCCGCCATCGCCGCTTTCGTTTGCTCGTCTTTGATAATCTTTAAGCTTTTGTGCAATTTTTCTTCCAATTGGCGAATGACCGATTCCAGATGCTGTTTTTCCAAAATATATTCGGAAGCCGGGCCGATCACCGCCTCCTCCAGTTCCCCGGAAGATTTCTGCGTTTCCACGGAAAAGGTGCGGATCGAATCGATGACGTTGTCGAACAGCTCGATGCGGACCGGTTCGCTTTCGGTTAAAGGATAAATGTCGATGATTCCGCCCTTGACACAAAATTCCCCGGGCGTGGTGACCATCTCGGTGCGGGTATATCCCATGTCGACGAAATCCTTGATGACAGACTCATAGTCCACTTCGTCCCCCGGACGCCAGCGGAACAAATGCTTTTGCCACAATTCCTTCGGCGGCAAAAGCTTTCGCATCCCGGAGACGGGAATGACGAGGATCCCCTTTTTTCCTTGAACGAGGTTATTCAAGGTTTCAAGACGCTGGGATTTCAATTCCGGGCTGGCGAAGCTCAAATCTTCGATGATCAGCTCATTGGCCGGGTATAAAAACACCTCTTCTTCCGAAAGAAGCTGGGTAAAATCCTCGAACATCTTCTGCGCCTGCAACAAATTGTAGGTCAAAAACAGGATGCTTTTGCCGGTGCTTTTATGCAGGCTGGCGATGTAAGCCGCCCGGCTGGAACCGGACAATCCGGTGACGAGCTGTTCCTTCAGCCCTTCCGCAATGCCGGCGGCGACCGTTTTAATTTCATTTTTATTTGCAAAAAAATCCAACAAGCCCTTCATAATGACTCTCCTTATTTCCCGCGCCTATTTTCAACCGGGAAAAGCCCGGAAACCGTCCGGGCCCGGGCATTCCCCGTTGAAAAGAAACAGAAAAATGCCTTGGGATCAACCAAAGCCGCTTAATGGATGATATAGTCGTTGGCATAAAAATTCGGGTTTCTTTGCAGGGATTCTTGGCAGTCTTCGCAAATGCAGCGGACAATGACGTCCCCGGACGGATCGTACCGGATCATTTCCATCCGTTCTTCCTCGGTCAACAGATGGAAACCGAGCCGTTTCGCATCGGCTTTGTCCGCATCCAGGGTGCCGATTTTCGTTTTGCAATGCCTGCAATAATAATGAATCGCCACGAGGGCCACGCTCCCTGTAAGTTCGTTATAGGAGTATTATTGACCGGCCAGGGAGCGGTTATTCATTTGAAACTATTATATCAGAAGGAAAGGCCCTTCATTCAACCGATTTGTTATAGACGTTCATCACTTCCAAAAAGGGCTTTTCCAGCCACATTTCACAGGCGTCCGCCGCTTTTTGGACCATTTCGTCGATCACGGGCTTCTCTTCGGGGGAAAACCTGCCGAGCACGTAGTCGACGATCGGGTATCCCCGTTCCGGGCGGCCGATCCCGATCCGGATCCGGTTGAATTCTTCCGTCCCCAACCGGGTAATGATCGACTTCATCCCCCGATGCCCGCCGTCGCTTCCTTTGAAGCGCAGGCGGATTTTCCCGACGGGCAGATCCAATTCATCATAGATCACGAGCAAATTTTCCGGCGGGATTCGGTAATAGTCGAGCAAAGGTTTGACCGATTCCCCCGATGCGTTCATATAGGTCATCGGCTTTAACAAAATGACATCCTCGCCGTTGACCTTGCCTTTTCCGAACAAACCGCGGAATTTGCTTTGGTCCAGCGGGATTTGGAATTTCCGGGAGAGCAAATCGATGACGGCAAAACCGATATTATGCCTCGTCTCCTTATATCCTTCCCCCGGATTCCCCAAACCGGCGATCAGTTTCATATCCAGCACCCCCTTTGGCCAAGCCGGTTCGATCGAATAAAAAGGAGGTAACCGATGGACGATGGTTACCTCTTTTCTCTTTCGGTCATGATTCATCGGATGGTTGTTCTTCGCCTTCCGCCGCACCGGCATCGGCCGCTTCGGCTTCCGTTTCTTCCGCGCCGGTGTCTTCAGGCGGCAGCAAGGTGGCGATGACTTCATCTGGTTCATGGTGGATTTTATATTTTTTGTACCGATCGAGGACGTCTCCGACAACAACGGTATCGTCAATGTCCAAATGGGATACGTCCACTTCGATCGCATTCGGGATTTCATTCGCCTTCGTCGTAATTTCCATTTCGAACAGGACTTGCTGCAAAATGCCGCCTTGTTTCGTCCCGACGGGTTCGCCCGTCAAAACGACGGGGACTTCCGTGCGGATTTCCGCGCTCAGATCCACCGCAAAGAAATCGACGTGGATCAATTCCTTTTTCAGCGGATGCTCCTGGGTTTCCTGAATCAGGACATTCCATTTTTTCCCGTCGACTTCCAAATTCAACAGACGGTTCCTTCCCTCTTTGCTCACCGTTTTAAGAAATTCGCCTTTCGAAACGTAGATCGGTATATTCCCCGCTTCTTTCCCGTAAAGGACGCCGGGGATGTATCCTTCTCTTCTTAAACGGTTCGTCGCAGATTTTCGCAAATCTGTTCTTCGCTTTGCAGTTAATACGGTTTCCATATTCAGGGCACCTCTCCTTTTCCAACTTTTTCAGTTTCAAAGGATGTTCAAAGAATACCCTAAATTTCAGAAACGAAACTGCATTTATAGCTTTTCCCGAACAGTCGGCGAAAATCCGGGATCGGAATTCCGTCTTTTATTCAAAATCCTTGATTCAAAAGAGGGCGCTGACCGATTTGTGCTCGAACACGCGGACGATGGCTTCGGCCAGCAGCGGAGCGACGGAAAGCTGGCGGATCTTGTCGGTTTTTTTCTCCGCCGGCAAGGCGATGGAGTTGGTGACGACCAACTCTTTAATATGGGATTTTTCAATCCTTTCAATGGCGGGACCCGACAAAACGGGGTGGGTGCAGCAGGCGTAAACCTCCTTCGCCCCGTTTTCGATCAGGGCGTCAGCCGCCATCGCCACCGTTCCTGCGGTATCGATGATATCATCGATGATGATGGCGGTCCGTCCTTCCACGTTGCCGATGATGTTCATCACTTCCGCCACATTCGGTTTCGGCCGCCGCTTATCGATAATGGCGATGGGCGCCTTCAGCTGCTCCGCCATCTTCCGGGTGCGGGTTACGCCGCCGTGATCCGGGGAAACGACGACGATGTCTTCCAATTTTTTTCTCTCAAAATAATCGGCCAGGATGGGCACACCCATCAGATGGTCGATCGGAATATCGAAAAAGCCTTGAATTTGCGGCGCGTGCAGATCGAGGGTGATCATCCTCGTGGCGCCCGCCGTCTCCAGCAAATTGGCGATCAGCTTCGCCGTGATCGGCTCCCGGGCGCGCGCCTTTCTATCCTGGCGGGCGTATCCGTAGTAGGGCATGACGATATTGATCGTCCGGGCCGAGGCCCTTTTTAGGGCATCGATCATGATCAGCAGTTCCATGTAATTTTCATTGACGGGGGAACTCGTCGATTGAATGACGAAAACGTCGCAGCCCCGGATGCTTTCCTCGATATTGATCTGGACCTCGCCGTCGCTGAAACGGCTGACGGAACATTTGCCGAGGTCGACTCCGATGAAACGGGCGATTTCTTCAGCCAAGCCGGGATTGGAATTCAGCGTGAACAATTTTAATCGGTGATCCGGATATGAGCCTGACATTGAAAAACCTCCGTGTCAATTCTTTAATTTCAATTTTTCCACATAGTTTTCCTTGTTTTCCTGGCGGGATCTTGCGATCGCAAGGGCATTTCCGGGCACGTCCTTCGTGATCGTCGATCCGGCGGCGACATAGGCGCCTTTGCCGATCGTCACGGGAGCGACCAGATTGGAATTGCAGCCGATAAAAGCTTCGTCTTCAATGATCGTTTTAAATTTTTTCACCCCGTTGTAGTTGACCGTGATCGTGCCGCATCCGATATTGACGTCTTTGCCGACTTCGGCATCCCCGATGTAGGACAGATGGGAAACTTTGCTGTGTTTGCCGATGAAGGATTTTTTCACTTCCACAAAATTTCCGATGCGGACCGCATCATCTACTTTCGTTTCCGGACGAATGTGGGCGAAGGGACCGATTTGGACGGAGGAACCGACTTGGCTGTCGGTGACCAAGGAATGCTTGATCACGGTGGCATCGCCGACTTCGCAATTGACGATTTCCGTATTGGGACCAATTTCACAATCTTCGCCAATTTTCGTCTTTCCCCTGATCACCGTTCCCGGATAGATCACGGTGTCGCGGCCGATTTCCACATCGCAATCGATGTACGTATTCTCCGGATCGATGATGGTGACGCCGTTTTTCATATGCTTTTCATGAATGCGTCTCCGCATGATTTTTTGCGCCTCAGCCAGCGCAACCCGGTCGTTTACGCCGAGAATTTCCGCCGGATCTCCGATCAGGAAGGCGGATACGGGATGCCCTTCCTTCCTTAAGATCGAAAGGACGTCGGGCAAATAATATTCACGCTGGGCATTGTCGTTGGTCACCTTTTCCAGGGCCTGAAACAGGAGGGAATTGTCGAAACAAAAAATGCCCGAACTGATCTCCTGGATTTGTTTTTCCTCTTCGGTGGCGTCCTTCTCTTCCACGATCTTTTCGACCATGCCTTGAGCGTTTCTTACGATCCGCCCGTACCCCTTCGGATCCTCGAGCTTCGCCGTCAAAACGGTGGCTTTCGCCCCCGATTCTTCATGATGATCCATCAAGGCTTTGACCGTTTCCGCTCTCAAGAGCGGCGTATCGCCGCAAACAACGAGGGTCATGCCGGTTTTATCCTCGAGATGGGGTTTTGCTTGCAGTACCGCATGTCCCGTACCGAGTTGCTCCTCTTGAAAAACAAACTCGCATTTTCCGTCCAGTCTTTCTTTCACCTGTTCCGCACCGTGACCGACCACTGTGTAAATCCGGTCAGGTTCGATCCGCAGCATCTCATCGACGACATGTTCGACCATTGCCTTGCCGCAGACGGGATGAAGCACTTTGTACAGCTTCGATTTCATCCTCGTCCCTTGCCCTGCGGCCAATATGATCACAAAACGATTGGACATGATCTCCTCCATCATTAACTTCATTCCATTATGAATAATATCTTAAAAGCCTTTTGATTTCAAGGAACGGATGACCCGGATGGCGGCGAAGGCAAGACGAGGGGCCGGCGGGGCGGGGGAGCGAGACCTTATTTCGCAAACAAAAAAAGAGCCTTACTTTCGTGAAGTAGGCTCCTTGTTGTTTATTTGGTTTTTTATGCACCCGCTTCTTCCAATTGCTGCTCCAGTTCGCCTTGGCGATGGTATTCTGCGAGCACCGCCTCTTGTATTTTGCCTCTGGTAGCAGAATTGATCGGATGGGCGATATCGCGGAATTCCCCATCGGGGGTGCGCTTGCTCGGCATGGCGACAAACAAACCGTTGTTGCCGTCGATCACACGAATGTCGTGGACGACAAATTCGTTATCGAGGGTAATGGAGGCGATCGCCTTCATCCGCCCATCCGTGTTGACACGGCGCAATCTCACATCTGTTACTTCCATTTTGCTCACCACCTTAAAAAATCTTATTTTATTTATTCGATGGGAAGAAGAAAAATCCTTCTTCTCGAGAAAAATTTTTTCCATTTTTTTAAAAATATTTTAACTATAAAGCGCTCTCATCGGTCGTGAAAGCAACTGCCTCGATCTCGATCCGGACATCCTTCGGCAGCCGGGAAACCTCCACGCAGGATCTTGCCGGTTTATGGCCGGAAAAATGTTTTTCATATACTTCGTTCATCTTTTCAAAATCCTGCATGTCCTTCAAAAATACTGTCGTTTTCACGACGTTCGCCAGCGAGGCACCGGCAGCCTCCAATACGGCCCGCAAATTCCGGATCACCTGCTCCGTCTGCTCCCCGATGTCCCCGCTGACGAGCCTGCCGTCGGCAGTGAGGGGGATTTGCCCGGACGTATAGACCATGCCGTTGACCACCACCGCCTGGGAGTAGGGGCCGATCGCCCGGGGAGCCGAATCCGTGGCCACTGTCTTCATCGCACATCACCGTCCTGTCTGAATTGCTGGGAAAGCCGCCCGCAAATGGCCGCATTTTCATTTATTCGCCAAATTGAAAGAAATTTCCTTCTTCCACTTCAATTTTTTTATTTTTTTCATCGATTTTGGTGATCTTGATGACGGACAAATATTGATCGACCAAGCGCTCCTTCACGTTTTCCACTTCCGCCAGCACGCAGATGCCCGCGTAGGTCGCTTGAAACTCCTTCAGCAGGCTGATCATGCCGTTTATGGTCCCCCCGGCCTTCATGAAATCGTCCACGATCAAAACCCGGGACCCTTCTTTTAAACTTTTTTTGGAAAGGACCATCGTTTGGATTCTTTTCGCCGAACCGGACACATAGTTGATGCTGACGGTCGATCCTTCGGTAATTTTGCTGTCCCGCCTGACGATGACGACGGGGACGCTCAAGTAGCGGGCGGTGGCGAAAGCCAGGGGGATGCCCTTCGTCGCCACGGTCATCACGGCGTCGATGTCGGCGCGGCCGAATTTCGCCGCAAACAGTTGGCCCACTTTATCCATGATCTTCGGGTTGCCGACGATGTCGGCCATATATAAATATCCTCCGGGCAAAAGGCGGTCGGGCCGCCCGATCATGGCGAGCAACTCTTTTACAAAAAGCTTTACGTCTTCCTCCTTTACGGATACAAAAAACCTGACGCCGCCGGCCGCTCCCGGAATCGTCATCAAGTCGCCGATCCCTTTTCTGGAAAAAATTTCTTTCACGATGGCCAGGTCTTCGCTGATCGACGATTTGGCCGCCTGGTATCTTTCCGTAAAAAAAGACAAGGGAATGATCTCGCGGGGATGGTTTAACAGATAATGGGTCATGTCGACCAGCCGCTCGCTTCTCTTCCAGCTCATTTGATCACCTTCAACATAAAAACGAATATTCTTTAAAAATTTTATAATAATGTCCGTTTTTTAACAAGATTCCTCAGGCCGCCTTTACTCTTCCAACGGTTGGCCGAGCATGCGAACGGCGTAAACTTGCTTGCAAAAACCCTTTAAGCCGTTGTAGATTCTGTGCATCCGGGATTCGTGCCGGACGAGGGCATAGACCGTCGGGCCGCTCCCGCTCATCAGCACGCCGTCCGCCCCGAACCGTTTCATGTCTTCTTTGATTTGTTTCACTTCCGGATAGTACTTCAAGGTGACCGATTCCAGGACATTGCCCAGATTTTCGCATATGCCCCGGAAATCCTGGCGGTAAATGGCGTCGATCATCGTCTTCGTATCCGGGTGACGGATTTCCCGCAAATCCAATTGATGATAGACAAAGGAAGTGGAAACCCCGATGGAGGGCTTGGCCAAAACGACCCAGCAACTGGGCGGTGCCGGCAGTCTGGTCAGCACTTCCCCCCTGCCCTTGGCCAGCGCCGTCCCCCCGTAAACGCAAAAAGGCACGTCCGAACCGATCCGTGCGCCGATTTCCGCGAGTTCTTCCGTTTTTAAATTCAGCCCCCACAATTTATTCAATCCCCGGAGACAGGCGGCGGCATCGCTGCTCCCGCCGGCCAAACCCGCAGCCACGGGAATATTTTTTTCGATGGTAATTTCCACGCCTTTTTTTATGGAAAACAGGGTCTTTAACTGGTGAGCGGCCTGATAGGCCAAATTCCGTTCGTCGGAGGGAACGTAGCGGTTTAATGCGTTGATGCGGATCACGTCGTCATCCAGCATCTTAAGCCGGATCCGGTCGGCCAAATCGATGGTCGTCATCACCATCTCCAGCTCGTGGTAATCGTCCTCCCGTTTAAACAGCACATCCAGGGTCAAGTTGATTTTAGCCGGTGCTTTGACATGAAGTTCCAATGAATCCACCTACTTTTGCAATGTATGCTCGGTCCTATTTTATCATATTCCGCCGCGGTTCACCCGCTTCATAAGGAAACGGGCCGCAGGGAATTCGGCGATCCAGCGGATTCACATCACGGCAGACAGCGGGCCGCAGGGAGGCGGCCTTCCCGTGCGCCTTGCGGTTCCGGGAAAATGAAAAAGGAAAACCGCGGGAAGATAAACTCCCCGCGGCCGTCACAGTTGATTTTTGCTGAGGAATCGGTTACCGCTTGTTTTTGAGCTGCTGTTCCGCTATCTCAATCGCCCTTTTCACCATGTTTCCTGCGTCGCGGGCGCGGATTCCGCCCCATCCTTCCTTCTGGACAACATCCCAGAAACCCAGCTCCTTTGCAAGCTCTTCCTTCATTTCTTCAGACATGATCCCTCTTCTTCGACCCATCGGCATGGCTCCTTCCTTCAACTGTGACAGGATTAGTTTTCGTCGGTTCAAAAGGACGGATACATGCGTAATTTTGCCAAAACGAAAAAGCAAAAAATAAAAGCAGCAAACGAGACGTCCACTGCCCAAAATTAAACCGATTCTTTTTTGTCGTCGAAAAAGGTGATTTGCACGGTCTTTGTCAAGATGTCCGCGTAACTGTAGGAAACCCGTTCAAAAGCGTTCTCGTCTTGATCCAATTCCACGACAAAAACGGACGGATAGGTTTCCGCCAAAATGCCCGAGCGCTCAATGGTTTTTCTCCGCCCGCCGTTCGCCCGGAGAACCAATCTTTTGCCGAGATTCGAATCCAGATCTTTCTTGATTTCGGCTAACGTTTTAGGCATCTTTTCAACACCTCGCTACTTAACAGTTTAACACAAAGGGTGGTGAAAAGTCAAATTAAAACTAAAATTATATCAATGTTATTTTTCCTTTGTCAATAGATTTTTTCTGACTTTCCGTTCATGGATCCGCGATCCGCGGGTTTTTCCCGATTCCGGAAAAGAGCCGGGGGCAAAAATCATGGATCCAAGATCGGGCCGGCGGCCATTTGCCTGCGGAAAAAACGGGGGAAGCATGCAAACGAAAAAAGAGGGCTCCCTTCGTTCCGGATGCTCCAAGCCCTCCTTTGTTGGAAGCGAAACCTTTGGCCGCCGCACGACCCTTTCCTCCCGTGTAAAAAAAGAAGGAAGAACCGGCCAATGCCGGCCAACCCCCTCCTCTCCAAGTTTCCCGTTAATTTTCTTCATCCAATTTCGGGTGATAGGGCATGCCCGTCCGCAAAACCCCCTTCGTCTCTATTCCCCCGATCCCCCTTTCCCCGGTGATCGTGTTCCGCAGCACATCCCATACATGAATCCGTTCCGTAAAAGGGGTAAAACTGATCTTGGCCACGATGTACACGGGGTCGAGGGCGTGGATGTTCACCCGCATCGGCGAGCTGGCAAAATTGGCGCCCGCACCGATCAGCGATTCGAAATGGGATTGGCAGGCGCCGGCAAAAATGATGAGCTGGTCCAGATTGGGATGTTTTTTCCGGACCTCAAGGACCGTTTTGACAAAGTCCCGGGAATGGCGGTAGGCGTTCAGATCCTTCTTTTTGCCTCGGTGGCGGGAATAGGAATCATGGCCGGTGACGACCAGGATGTCGGGCCGGTATTGGTCAACGAGATCGGGCACGATATAGGGCATGTCTTTTTCGTTGCAGTAGGTGCCGTAGATGGGAATCCCGATTTTTTTATATTCTTCCATACATTTTTTTAAATATTCAGCGTCCCCGTCCACATGGAGAACTTTTCCCGGCATTTGGAAAAGCTGGTAATCCCTTTTGCACAAATCGTTGGATTCATAAATCTGCCGCTCTTTGATCAGACGATAATCCTGCTTGAAAAGTTCCTGCGACTGTTCCACCAAGGTGCGAAAAGGCTTTAAAATCTCGTTTCTGGCTTCCGGATCCAGCTTCTGCAGATCCTTTACCGGGGCATCGGCAATCAGGCGGATCTCATCCCCGTGCAGAAGGGCGTAAGATTCCCCGTTTTCTTCATAAATATGGATCACCCGGAAGGGGATATCCAGGGAATAGGAAATCCTCCCGACAATATCGTTGATTTTTATGTTCATCCGCTATTCACTCCATGCATCTCGTTCGTCTTATAAGCTATGCGGCGAAACGAGGATGGGTGAATGTTGGATGGGCTACATCGGGCGGCACAAGATGCGGGCACGGTTCCCTTTGCTGCTGCGTCCGCCCTTTTCGGCGAGGAATTTTCCGCCAATTTTGCCATTCTACGGCTGGCGGCGCCCGGGTCCGCCATCTGTTGCCGGTTCATCCCGGTTTTTATGGAAATCAGAAGTTCATATCGTCCGGTCTTTCCGTCATCGGTCACCGGTTCATTCCCGGTCCTTTCCGTGTTCTCCGAAAACGGGGTACAGCCCGTTGGCCAGCCGGGCGAATTCTTCGATGGACAAGGATTCCCCCCTCCTTTCCGGCTCGATTCCCGCCTGAAGCAAAGCGTGAAGAATCTCCTCCTTTTTATCTTTGCCCCCGGGCATCTGATGCATGAGGTTGTTCATGATCGTTTTTCGCCGTTGGGCAAAACAGCTGCGGGTGACGGTGAAGAAAAATGTTTCATCGGCCACGCCAACGGGAGGATGCTCCCTTTTCGTCAGGCGGACGACGATGGAATCCACTTTCGGCCGGGGCATAAAGGCCGTTTTCGGGACCTTCGTGACAATTTCCGGCACCGTGTAATACTGAACGGCGATGGAAAGGGATCCGTAATCCTTCGAATCGGGTTTGGCTGAAAGGCGGTCGCCGACCTCCTTTTGCACCATGAAAACCATCCGGCTTACGGGAAGATCCTCTGTCAAACATTTCATGATCATCCGGGTCGTGACGTAGTAGGGGAGATTGCCGACGATCAGCAGGTCGCCGGCATCTTGGAATTCCTCGGCGATCGTCTTCCGGATATCCGCTTTTAAAAAATCCTGGTGGATGATGGAGACATTTCCATATCCGCCAAGAACATCCTTTAAAACCGGAATCAGCCGCCCGTCGATCTCAAAAGCGGCCACCTTTTTGCTTTTTTGCGCCAGCCGTTCGGTCAAGGCGCCGATCCCCGGGCCGATTTCAATCACCCCGCAAGTTTCATCGATGCCGGATGCGGCGACGATTTTGTCGAGAATATTGGCGTCAATGAGGAAATTTTGCCCGAGGCTTTTTTTGAACGTGAAGCCGTATTTGTCCAGGATCTCCCTGGTCCGTCCCGGGCTGGCGATCGCCTTATTCATCATGGAGACCCTCCCCGTCCATCTGTTGCAGGGCTTCGAGAAACTGCTCCTTCGTGATTCGGAACATCATCAGCCGTTTATGCAGCTGCTTTCCGTTGGCGTATCCGATTTTTAACAATTCTCCGAGCCTTTTCCGGCGCCTTTTCGCATTTTCGTGGCCGACGAGATGATGTTCGATCAACGCTTCCATGGAGATGACTTCTTCCGCCGCCTCTCCCATCGTTACCGCATCCTCCAGCGCCTTTCTGATTTCGTCGGCGGTCGCATATTCCACGCCGATTCTCCCCGTTTTGGATTTCGCCTTCGTCTGCGGCAAAAAGGCATGCTTGCAATGGGGCACCCGCTCCGCGATCTGTTTGCGGATCTTTTCACCGGGATAATCGGGATCGGTGAAAATGATGACTCCCCGGCTGTCCGCCAACCGTTTTATCCTTTCTATGGTTTCTTCATCGAGCGCGGATCCGTTCGTTTCGATCGTGTCGGCATCGACCGCCCGCTTTACCGCGGCGGTGTCGTCCTTCCCTTCGACTACGATGATTTCCTTTATTTTCATGAAAAACCTCCGTTTTAAACCATTCTTGTTCAAGTATAACGTTATTTTGCGCCGGGAAAAACAGGGGCATAAAATTTTTCCGCTCTTTATCCGGCGCCGGCCGTTTGCGCCCCATTAAGGGTTGCGATCGGAGCGGTCCCTGCCGGGGAGGCCGGAGCAGGATCAAAACATATGGTTTTTGGACCCCGGCAGACCGGGCCGGGAGCGGTCCCCATCGGCGGTTCAGGCAATCGTACGGGTCTTATTGCCGCGAATTTTAGGGGCCTACTGTCAATATGGCCTTTTTCGGAACCCTTGCAGCCGCCAAAAGGAAAGGACCGCAGGAAGTTCTTTCCGGAAGCGGCGGTCTTTTGGCGACGGAGTTTAAAACCGGACAAACGGAGGACGGGATGGAACGCCTGTCTCCCTTGCCCCCTGACTCCCTCCCGGCGCTTAAAAAGCGATATCCGGTCCCTTGACCGATTCGAACCGTGATATTCGACCCCGGTTCGAATCGCGATATCCGGGCCTTTGACCGGTTCGAAGCTCCCGCATCCATACGCTTGCCGCTCCGTCAAGCCGGCTTCCGCTTCCAGGCCGCGGAAGGGCCCCGGCATCCTCGCGCACTTCATTTCGTCCGTTCGGTTATAATCCCCTTTCCAGGACCGTTCCCGCAGCCGAAAATAAAAAAGCAGGGGGAAACCCCTGCCCTTATTTGATGATCCGTATTTTCACCTTTCTTACTCCCCATCGCCACGCCTGTTGTTTCGACGGGAAGAACAGATCAATTTTATATCCTTTGATTTTGTTCCCCGTATCTCCGGCGATGGCGTATCCGTAACCTTCCACGTAAACCTTCGTCCCCAGCGGAATGATCCGCGGATCTACGGCAATCAGTTTAATGTCCGGATTGGCCATCAGGTTGATGCCGGTTGCCGTTCTTCCCGAACAGCCGCTGCAATTGGCGGTATAAGCCGTCGCCGTGACGAAAAATTCCTTAGCATCCGCATTTCCCCGGGAAGCCGTCCGGATGATCTTTTTCGCCCCCACGGCGACAATCTTATCTTGGGGCTTTTCGACGATTTTTTCACTGATCAGTTTTTTGGAAACAATCTTGCCGTTTTCATAGACAACTTCGTATTTTTTCTCCTTTTTCCCCGTTTTTCCACCCTGGATGATTCTTTGCTCGCCGTAGGGGATGCGGCTATCCTTTTTCGTGATGACGGCGTAATGGATCGGTTCTTCGACTACATCGGTGACTTTTTCAACTCGGATGACTGAAACTTTGGAATTCCGGGTCAGCTTTTCGTTCAACCCCGGTTCTACCCGATCATTTTCATTCAACGCGATTCCTTGTTGCCGTAAAAAGTCAGCGACCGTAGTCGAAGGAGACCAGACTTTTCTGCTTTTGCCCCCGTCGATCAATTGCACTTCGAAGGCCCTGTTTATTTTGATTTCCAGATTATTGGCCAGGGACGACTGTTTCGTGAAATTGATGACATCATGTTTTCCAAGATCGATCTTATATTGGTCCAGGAGCTGTCCGACGGTTTCCGCCGTCGTCCAGGCCTTTTGTTTTTCCCCGTCGATGTTGATCACGACCTGCACGGCGGGCTTCCAAACGATTTTCATGTTCTCCTTCAGTTCCGTATCCAAGCTCGGATAGACATAATCGTTCTTTTTCACATCGACATTCAAATCATCCAGCAGTTCCTGGACATTTTTCGCATCGGTGCTGACCTCTTGGACTTTTCCGTCGATGGAAACAGCCACCGTCTTTTTCGTTCCTTCATGAAACAGGATGCCGATGATCGTAAAAGAAATGATGACACCTGCGGAGATGAAGGACTGCTTCGCTTTGCTTCTGGCCTTGGGCAACAGCCCGTTCTCAATGTTCACAAAAAGTGCCTCCTTTGCATGGAGATGGCGCGGGAAGAAGAGGCCGGCCGTCCCATCCTTTCTTCCGCTTGATCGGAAAAGGCGGGCCGATCGTGCTAAATCGGCTCAATCACCCTTTTCCGTCTGCGATTTTAAATATTTTTCTTGCGTTATTCGCCGTGATTTCCGCAATTTCCTCCAAAGGAAGCCCTTTGATGCGGGCGATTTCTTCCGCCACATATCTGACATAGGCGGGTTCGTTTCTTTTCCCGCGGAAAGGATGGGGTGCCAAATAGGGACAGTCGGTTTCGAGAAGCAAATATGCAAGCGGCACTTCCTTTGCGACTTCTTTCGCCTGCTTGCCGTTTTTAAACGTGACCGGCCCTCCCAAAGAAATGAAGAAGTTCATTTTGATGCATTCTTTGGCAATTTCCGGACTGCCGCTGAAACAATGCATGATCCCGCCCGTTTCTTCGGCGTGTTCCTCTTTTAAAATTTGAATGACATCTTCCGTCGCTTCCCGGTTATGGATCATAATCGGCAAGGAAAGTTTTTTCGCCAGACGGATCTGTTCCCGGAAAACGGCTTTCTGGACGTCCTTGGGCGATTTATCCCAATGATAATCCAATCCCGTTTCCCCGATGGCGACGATCTTCGGGTGCCGGCTCAATTGCTCAATCCATGCCAGATCCTCTTCCCGCATATCGACGGCATCCACCGGATGCCAGCCGATGCAGCCGTACAAATGATCATATCGTTCGATCAATTCCATCGTCTTCCGGATCGTCGGCCGGTCGAAGCCGACGACGACCATCGACGAGACGCCCGCTTCCCGGGCCCGTTCGATCACTTCATCCAAATCTTCTTCGAATTGTTCCGCATTTAAATGGGTGTGTATATCAAACAGCATGGGTTCCACCTGTTATCCAAAGATTCCGGCATCCCCTTCGACGGCTACAAAAAAGAATAACATAGAAATGTTAAACCGATGTAACATTTCCATGTTATTTTCACGACAATCGGAAGGGAACATTGCCGTTATTTTACAACCGCGCCGTTGGGGACCGCCGGATCGACGGTAACGACCGAAAGTTTCCCGTCCTTTTCCCCGGAAAGGATCATCCCTTGCGACAGTTCGCCCCGGAGTTTCGCCGGTTTCAAATTCGTGACGCAAACGACTTTCTTTCCGATCAATTCTTCCGGTTTGTAATATTCGGCGATCCCGGAGATAATCTGGCGTGTTTCCCCGCCGAGATCGACCTGCAATTTGAGCAGTTTATCCGCGTTTTTCATTTTTTCGCAGGCAAGGACTTCGGCGACCCGCAGTTCCACCTTGGCGAAGTCTTCGATGGTAATATAATTTTCTTTCGGCTGATCCTCCGGCTGTTTTTCCTTCTCTTTCACCGCATTCGGGTTCTTCATGGATGCCTTGATAAACTCGATTTCTTCATCCATCTTCACCCGGGGGAAGATCGGCTCGCCTTTGTTCACCTTCGTCCCTTCCGGAATGGCGCCGAAGGTTTCCAGGCTGTCCCAAGTCTTCAATTCCGGGCTGTCGATCCCCAATTGACGGAAGATTTTTTCCGGCGTTTCCGTCATGAACGGTTGCAGCAATACCGCCGTCCGGCGCAGCGTTTCCGCCAAATGGGCCATGACGCTCGCCAATTCGCCGCGTTTCGTTTCATCCTTCGCCAAAATCCACGGGGTCGTCTCGTCGATGAACTTGTTGGCCCGGTTGATGATTTGCCATACGGCGGCTAAAGCGACGGAAAATTCCATGTTTTCCATCGCCTGTTCATATTCCTTTTGTTTTTGCTGATTGACGGCCAGCAGCTGTTTTTCCGGTTCCCTTTCCGATCCTTCGTATCCGGGAATGCGCCCTTGGAAATATTGGGACACCATGGCGACCGTCCGGTTCAACAGATTGCCCAGGTCATTGGCCAAATCATAATTGAGCCTTTCAATAAATCCTTCGGGGGTAAACACGCCGTCGGCGCCGAAGGGCACTTCCCGAAGCAGATAATACCTGACGGGATCCACCCCGTACCGGTCGATTAAAACGTTCGGGTCCACCACATTCCCCTTCGACTTGGACATTTTTCCGTCCTTCATCAAAAACCAGCCGTGGCCGAAAACCTTTTTCGGGAGGGGAAGATCCAGCGCCATCAGCATGATCGGCCAATAGATCGTATGGAATCGGACGATCTCCTTCCCGACGAGATGCACATCCGCCGGCCAATATTTGCGGAATTTTTCGTCGTTTTCCGTGCCGTATCCCAAGGCGGTGATATAGTTGGTCAAGGCATCGATCCAAACGTAAATGACGTGTTTCGGATCTCCCGGAACCTTGATTCCCCAGTCGAAGGTCGTTCTTGAAACGGCCAAATCCTCCAGCCCCGGCTTGATGAAATTGTTGATCATTTCATTTTTCCTGGATTCCGGCTGGATGAACCCGGGGTTTTCTTCATAATATTGAAGAAGCCGGTCCACATATTTGCTCATCCGGAAAAAGTAGGATTCTTCCTTGACTTTTTCCACCGGGCGCCCGCAGTCGGGACAATTCCCGTTGACCAGCTGCCTTTCGGTGAAAAAGGATTCGCAGGGGGTGCAGTACCACCCTTCATATTCGCCCAGGTAGATGTCGCCTTTTTCTAACAGTTTGGCAAAAATCTTTTCTACAACTTTTTTATGGCGTTCTTCCGTCGTCCGGATAAAATCGTCATAGGAAATATCCAAACGCTTCCACAATTGTTGAATGCCGCTGACGATTTCATCCACGTATTCCTTCGGGGTCAATCCCGCTTCCTTCGCCTTTTTTTCTATTTTTTGCCCATGTTCGTCCGTCCCCGTCAAAAACATGACATCATATCCGCGCATGCGTTTGTAGCGGGCAATCGCATCCGCAGCAACGGTTGTATAAGAGTGCCCGATATGCAGCTTTCCGCTCGGATAATAGATCGGCGTGGTTACATAAAAGGTTTTCCGTTCTCCTTCCATCTGTTCTGCCCCCTAACAAACAATAACGATCAATTCTGGAACATGGCTGTTTTCTTAACAACATCATACCCGATTGGGTGCCGTTTTAACCTTCTATATGCAAACAATATACCGAAAAACCAAAGAAAGTGCAACTTCGCGCGCGGATCCGGGATCGGCGGAATTTGAAAAAAGTGGAACTTAAGAAAAAAATAGGTATAAATTACTACTTTTTCAACATTTTCTTTTATTGACTGTTTTTGGCAAGATTGGTATTCTATGATTATCAATACAGATCTGTGCACCGATGTAGATATAGAGAGAGAGAAAAGCCGAACGATTACTATTTTTTGAGAGGGGAAATGATGAATGAAATCCACGGGCATTGTAAGGAAGGTTGACGAACTAGGACGCGTTGTAATTCCCATTGAACTGAGAAGGACTTTGGGAATTAACGAAAAGGATGCATTGGAAATTTACGTCGACGATGACAAGATCATCCTGAAAAAATACAAACCGAACATGACCTGTCAAATTACAGGCGATGTATCCGACGATAACGCGGTTCTGGCCAACGGCAAGCTCGTATTGAGCAGGGAAGGCGCAGAAATCCTGCTGAAAGAGATCAAAGAAGTTTTCCATCTTTCCTAAGGCAAAAATCGGGCCCGGGATTCAAAGATTCCGGGCTTTTTTGATTTTCCGCCCGCGGGAACTTCCCCGGGCGGAAAATTTTTGCGGTTTTAAGAAAGATCGTCCTTTTGCCCGTGATAGATCTTGTAAATCTCCCGCTTCGGCCTTTTGCGGTCCTTCGCCGCCTTTTTTATCGCTTCCATCAGCGGAAGGCCTTCATCGGCGTACCGGTTGACATGCTCCGTGACCGTAAGCTCCGCCCACCAGGCATCTTCTTCCGCCTTGTCCGATTCCGCCTGCCCTTCGACGACCAGGCAAAATTCCCCTTTCGGTTCGTTTTTTTCGGCCCATTCCGCGATTTCCGCCACCCGGCCGCGGACGTACTCTTCAAATCTTTTCGTCAGTTCCCGGGCCACCGTCATCCGCCGGTCCCCGAAGCATTCCCGGATGGCCGCCAGCGTTTCCTTCAACCGGTGGGGCGCTTCATAGAAAACAAGGGCGGCGGGAAGGCGGGCCAATCCTTCCAGGACCTCCCTTTTCTCCTTTTGCTTCCGCGGCAGGAAACCGTAAAAATAAAAGGGCTGCGGCTGGATGCCGGAAGCCGTTAAAGCTGTCAGGGCGGCGTTGGCCCCGGGCAACGCGATGACCGGAATGTCCGCTTCGATGCACAGCTCCACCATTTCATAACCCGGATCCGAGATCCCCGGCGTGCCCGCGTCACAGACGAGGGCCACCTCTTTTCCTTCCTTCAAAAATTTCAACAGCTGCTTCCCCGCCTGATTTTTGTTGTGCTCGTGGTAGCTGACGACGGTGCCGGAGATTTGGAAATGGTTTAACAATTTCATCGTCACCCGGGTATCTTCCGCGGCGATCACATCGGCTTCCTTCAAGACGCGCAGCGCCCGCAGCGTGATGTCTTCCAAATTTCCGATCGGCGTCGGAACGAGGTACAATTTTCCCCCGGGCCCGTCCGTTTGGAAACTTTTCTGGATTTTCACCCTTTTCGACTCCCTTTCCGCAAACAAAAAATCGCCGGTTTCCGGGCATTTCCGGCCTTTGTCCTTCAAGATTCAAGTATTTTCCAATCGTCAACCCTTTGCCTTCCAGTTTGTTATCCCTTTGGCCCTCAGGATTCAAGTATTTTCCCCGTACAAGATCCGTTTCATTTCATCGGTATATTCCCCATTTTCCTCATACACGTAAAGAGGAGGCAATATTTTCAAGTCCGGCTTGCCGTCCCGGGTCCCTTCCAGCAAAATCGTATTTGCCTCTTTTTTCATTTTCGGATAAACGAACCGCAGCCGTTTCGGTTCGATTTTATATTTTCTCATCAATGTCAATAAATCCAGCAGCCTGCCGGGACGGTGGACAAAGGCCACCTTTCCGCCCGGTTTTGCCAGCTGGCTGCTGACCCTCACCGCATCCTCCAGCGTGCAGCAGATTTCATGGCGGGCGATGGCCAACGGCTCCCGCTCGTTGATGATCGCCTCCCCGGAAACGGGAAAATAGGGGGGATTGCACGTGACGACATCATAGCGGGCCGTTCCGAGCCGCTTCGGCATCTCGCGAATGTCCCCGCAAATCATGGAAAGGCGGCCGTCCAACCCGTTGTAGCGGATGCTTCTTTCCGCCATATCGCACAACCGCTCCTGAATTTCGACGCCGGTAATCTCCCCCTTCGTCCGCTTCGACAACAGCAGCGGGATCACCCCGTTGCCGGAACATAAATCGATGATCTTCCCTTTCTGAATGGGAACATATACAAAATTGGCCAGCAGAACCGAATCCAAGGAAAAGGAAAAAACGGAAGGGCTTTGGATGATTCTTAAATTTTCCGCCAGCAGATAGTCGAGCCGCTCGTCGTCCTTCAACTGAATCATGGCTTCCTCCAAACCTCCGGATGGCATCCATTCCCTGGCGCCGCCGATTCCCTTTCGCCGGAAAACTCCGGCGCCGGGCCGGGAAAATCCCGGATCGCAAGAAAAAGCCTCCATGAAATTCCGAAGGCTTTTCTACTTATTTTTATTCAAAAAGGACAGGCAAAACATGCAGTCCCCTTCTTTTCGCGGACTGCCGAACTGCAGGTTGCATATATGGAAACCTTCTTGATAGAGCCTGGCCAAATTGTCGTATCCTTCCCCGATCACCGACAGCCTTTCCTCCTTCGTTTTGAGGGCCTGGTTCCCGCCCGCTCCCTCATCCAGCCGGCCTTTGGACAATGCCAACAGCTTCCGCAAATGGGCGTTTTCCAGCTTCAACGAATTGTTCTCTTCCAAGAGCTCCGCCAAGCCCTTTTTCAACGCCCCCAGCTGCTTGTAAAATTCGCCGATCTGCTGTTCCATACCGCCGACTGAATCGAACAAATCCTTTTTATTCATCATCCATACACCTCAAGTAGCATTGGTCGGGATAATGCCTTCTTCAATGATCTCATCGAGGGTATATTCGATAACTTTGTCCCGGTCGATCAATTCCACTTGAACGATCTTTTCCAGCAAATTCAGGCCAACTACCTTCCCCGGGCCGTGGGAGGTCAAAAGCACTTCGCCCAAATCGGGCAATTGCGCCTTCGCCGCCTCGTATTCGTCATTTTCGTATTTCAGGCAGCACATCAGCCGTCCGCACAACCCGGAAATTTTCGTCGGATTCAGGGAAAGGTTTTGATCCTTGGCCATCTTGATGGACACCGGCTCGAAATCGCCCAGGAAGGTGGAACAGCAAAGCATTCGCCCGCACGGGCCGATTCCGCCCAGCATTTTTGCCTCATCCCGGACGCCGATCTGCCGCAGCTCGATCCTCGTTTTGAAGATCGCCGCCAAATCCTTGACGAGTTCGCGAAAATCGACGCGGCCGTCGGCGGTGAAATAAAAGATGACTTTATTTCGGTCAAAGGTGTATTCCACGTCGATCAACTTCATTTCCAACTGGTGCTCGGCGATTTTTTCCAGGCAGATGTCAAAGGCCTCCCGCGCCGCCCGCTTATTTTCCTCGACCTGGATCCGGTCCTTTTCGTTGGCGATCCGGATCACTTTTTTCAAGGGCAAGACGATATCCTCTTCGTCGACCAGTTTATCGGTGATGACGACTTTTCCGTACTCGATGCCGCGGATGGTTTCGACGATGACAAAATTCCCCTTTTCGATAGGCAAGTCGCCGGGATCGAAATAGTATATCTTTCCTGCCTTTTTAAAGCGGACTCCGATTACTTTATACAATAACGGATCCCTCCCGTAGCTTCCTGATCAGCCATTCCATGAGAAGCGCGCCGTTTGCGTTGCTCTGCAGCCTTTTTTTCGCTTCGATGATCTCCTGTATCTCCGCGGCCAGCCTTTTTTCCGATTTTCTAACGGCGTAATGTTTCCATTTTTCCAGCTGGCCGGGAAAAACGAGCGAGCCGGTCCGGCCCAGCCGGATAAACAAGGCGTCCCGATAGATATACAGCAGCAAGGTCAAACCGAGATCCATCTGCTCCCTTTCTTTAAAATGCGGAAGCCACTCCTGTTCGACAAACAACAACGCATCAGCCAAAGATTTGCTGTTCAGTATTTCATATAATTTTATCACGATTCCTTTCCCTTGTAAAAACCATTCGTCCCGGCTCAGCTTCAGGGCCTCTTCCGCATCGTTCGTCAATTGGGCAAAGAGCGGCGCCTTTTCTTCCGGGATTCCCCTTTCGATCAGAAGGGAAATCAGTCCGCTTTTCGTCCGGGAACGAAAAGGGATATGTTGGCAACGGGAGCGTACCGTCGGCAAAATTTGGTGGACATTCTCCGTAATCAAAATGGCCGTCGTTTTGGCCGGCGGTTCCTCCAAAAATTTCAACAGCCGGTTGGAAGCGCTGGCCGTCATCTTTTCCGCGTTTTCAATGATGTACATTTTCCGGTCGGATTCAACGGCCTTTTTGGCGAATTCTTCCCGCAGCAGGGCGATCTGTTCCGTTTTTATCGATGCCCCGTCCGCTTCGATGATCAAGAGATCCGGATGGTTGCCGCTGTCGATTCGCCTGCATTGAAGGCAGCGTCCGCAAGGAAGGAAGCCTTCCCTTAAATCCGTACAAAACAACATTTTGGCAAAAAAGAGGGCTGCCGCTTTTTTCCCCGTTCCCTTTCTTCCTTCAAACAAATAGGCATGGGCGACCCTGTCCTTTTTGACGGCGTTGGCGATCATGTTCATGGCAACCGGCTGCACGGTTACAAGCTGCTCCCATGTTTTTGTCACAAGCAATCACCCTGAAAATAAGTCTGGCGGCTTTTTTCCTTCCCCCGGAAAGGGCTTCGCAACCGGAGGCGCAAAAAGAAAAACGGAAGGTTCAAGATTCTGTGCCTCCCCGCCCTTCCAGCCAGACGTATAAATTGATGAGCAAGAAATGACCGAAAAAGGATGCCCGAGCGTCCTTTCCGACTTTCAGCTAGACGTATAAATTGATGAGCAGGCCTTCGATTTCTCCCAGCAAACTTAATATTTTCAAATGGTCTTTTTCCTTCTTCAAAAACTCGTCCATCAGCTCGATCAGCTTTTCGTCGATCATCTCAACGATTTTTAACGGGTGGCTTTGCCCGTATTCATCCCACGTATAGGTCTTTTTCAGCTGCAAACCCGTATCCAGGGCTTCTTTCACGTATTTTTTCACCAAAGATTTATATCTCATCAGATCGCGGAGACTTCTTGATTTTTCCAGGCGTTTGCTCGCCTTTTCAATTTCGGACATCAAATATTGCAGCTGGCTGGATTGGATTTGATTCGCATGGGATTTCAACAATTCCTGAAACAGCGGCCGATTTTGCGCAACCACCCGCTGTTCATGAAAGAGCTGATCAGGAAAAGGCCGCAGATCCCGATTGACTTTCATGCCTAAACCTCCAAATGCAAAAATCGCGCGAAGCAAACCGGATGCCTGCCGGGTTCCGTGCCAATCGCAGGGAAATCCGGTCCCTAAAAATGAAAAAATCGGTCAACCGGCAAAACGAACACGGTGGCTCCGCCCACTTCAACCTCGACAGGATACGGGATAAAGGAATCGGCGTTTCCCCCCATCGGCGAAATCGGCGCAACCAATTGTTCCCTCGATTTGCAGTTTTCCCGGATGATTTCCAACGCCTTATCCACCCGGTTGTCTTCCGTTCCGATGATGAAAGTGGTGTTGCCCGATCTTAAAAAACCGCCGGTGGTGGCCAATTTCGTTGCCCGGAAATTATTTTCCATCAACGCATTCAAAAGCCGATTGCTATCCTGATCCTGAACGACCGCCAATATGAGTTTCATAACATCCCTCCCGCATCCAGACAGCTGCTTTCTTATATTATATCAATAACGGCTTCCCGTCCGGAAGTTGTCTCCGGGGAAAAAACGGGAAAAGCTCTAATTTTTTTGACAGTTACAAAATTTCTGATGTCCCCGTTTTTTTCCAATGCCGTTCCAGATAGGCGCAAACGGTTCTTAAGGCATCCGAATAAACGGCTTCAACCGTCCGGTGGGCGTCGATCTTTCTTATCCGGTCGGGGTAGGTATCGGCCAAAAGCAAATNCCCCTCCCGGNCCAGCCGGTGGAAGGAGAGATTCTCCATGTCGAGACGGTTCACTTCTTCGCGGAAATTTTTCCGGATCCGTTCCAGGCCCGTTTCCGGTTCCACATCGAAATACAGGGTCAAATCGGGCATCGTTTGTTCGACGGCGAAACGGTTGATCATGAGCACCGCCTCGATTCCGATCCCCCGCGCATATCCTTGATAAACGAGGGACGCATCAATAAACCGGTCGCATAACACGACGGCGCCTCCGTCCAGCGCCGGCATGATTTTTTCGACGAGATGCTGCCTCCTTGCCGCCGCATACAAGAGGGCTTCCGTTTTCGCGTCCATTTCCTTGTGTTCGGGGTTCAAAATGATTTCCCTGATTTTTTCGGCGATGGGAATGCCCCCCGGCTCGCGGGTCTCGACGACCGGATAGCCCATTTCCCGCAATTTGCCGGCAACCATTTTCAAGATCGTCGTTTTCCCCGCCCCTTCGGGTCCTTCAAAAGTGATCAATCTTCCATTCTTCATGTAAGAAACCTCCAAAGGATCGTCCCGCACTGATGATGAGTAACCTCGTATACTTAGTATACCTGATATGGAAAACAAAATTTTAAATTTTTTCTTTCCGGCTGTCCTCCTTGCGGACAATGGCCCGGCTTTCCGAAAAAAACGGCGAAACTTTGGACCGCGGCCCTTTGAAAAGGCCGCTGCCGACGGCATCTCATCTTATTTCCTTCAGCCGCCGCCTTTTTGCGGCAAAAAAAAATCCTTTCCGCCATCGATGAGCCGCGTCCCCCATCCGGAAAGGCATTTTCGCAAACCGCCGCAATGATCTTACCCGCTAATACAAAATTTTTTTGGAATTGATTTTTTTCAACTGGCGCAAATAAAAACGGTAAACCGGATCGCTCGTCTCCGTTTTTATTATTTCTTTCTCACAATCTATACAAATGAACGAATCATACAAAAAATACCCTTCTTTTTTGAACTTTTCGCAGACCATGCACACTTCTCCCCGGGATTTCACCGTTCCCCACCTCCATCCTCTATTATGCACGGAATTTTAAAGACTTATTCCTTTTTAAAAAGAAAAATAGGATCTCCCATCCGCAAACGCCCATTCTACCTTATGATCCGGACCGGAAAATGGTTCATGAAAAAACGGCCCGACGGCCGGAAAGCCGGCATGGAGCCGTTTGGCAGACGGGGGCGTCTTCCGTGGGATCGTCCCCTTTTTATCGCGTCCGGGAAGAAATCACGGGTGTCCCCGGGCGGCCGGAAAGGGGAGGAGCGAGGAGGCGAGGAAGGGAAAATCAAAGACGGATTCCCCGGGGAAAAAGAAAGGCCTGCCGGCGGAGAGAAAAGAAGCTTTCCGGCAGGCCTTTCCGTTGCATTCTTCCGTGCATCTGGTTCATCCGTTGGAAGTGGGGAGCCTCCCGGAGGAAGCGGCGTCTCCGCTCCCGCTCGCCGCGGCGTCGGAGCCCCGCTCCGGGATGGCAGGCCTCTCATCGTCCTTGCGAAACATATTTCCGTCCTTATCAAAAAGGAAATTCCTCCTTGAGCTGGGCCGCCCTTCCTTTTCTTGCCGTGCCGGCGCATGCCGCTTCCCATTCGGGCGCGCCAAAAGACGGCGCGAAAAAACGGGAGTTTTTCCGGATGATTTTGCGGGATAAAGATTTCCGATGGGTGTCCACAATGGCGCAGAAAAAAGGAATTTCTATCCGGATCCCATTCTCCCGACCCGCCGTTCGCACATTTTTTCCGGGTTTAAGGGAGGATCCAATGCTGGATGACCGCCAGTGCGAGCACCCCCGGAATCCCCAAAAATCCCGATACCGCGGCGGTGATGAGATTGATCGGCACGTGAATGCCGGCATGGCCGCCGATAAAGTTCAAGGCAAACAACAACAAGGCGCCGATCGTCAGTTTTACGATCCCTTGTCCGATGAAACCGAAAAATTTTAGCGGAATTCCGAATACCATGACGAGGATGATCAAGGTGAGCAGCAGACTGATGACAACAAAAGATTCCATTTCCCATTCAACCCCCGGCCCGTTTTTTGTCTGCTACTATATCTATGTAAGGGAAGTAAAAAAAGAACCCAATCGCGGGCTCTTCCTGGCTTTCCCTCATTTTTTCCGCCGGCTCGGGGATATGCGGATATTCCTGTGTTTCGCTTCCTTAAACAAATAAAAATATTTTAATTCGGCCAATTTTACCTTCATTTCCAAATCCTTCGATTTGTAGAAGCTTTTTTCCCATAATTGCTGTTCGATATGCCATTGGTTTTTAAACTGTTCCAATTGTTGAAGCAGTTTTCCGTCGAATTCCTTTTTTAATTTATTCTTTCTGTTAAACAGCATTCAAGTACCCCCATGTATCGGAAAGGAGAATTGAAAATCTCCGGAGAAAATCCGCGGGAAACCCTCGGCCTACAGCTCCCGTCTTCCCTCCAACGCCTTCGACAACGTGACTTCGTCCGCATATTCCAGATCTCCTCCCACCGGCAGTCCGTGGGCGATCCGGGTCACCTTGATTCCGGACGGTTTCACCAAGCGGGAGATATACATCGCCGTCGCTTCCCCTTCAATATTCGGATCCGTCGCCAAAATCAGCTCTTTCACCTTTTCATCCTGCAGCCTTTTCAAAAGTTCCGGGATTTTAATATCTTCCGGTCCGATCCCTTCCATCGGGGAGATGGAACCGTGAAGGACGTGATACAGCCCGTTGTATTCTTTCATTTTTTCCATGGCGATGACATCCTTCGGTTCTTCGACCACGCAAATGGTGGTGCGGTCCCGGTGGGGATCCGAGCAGATATAACACGGATCTTTTTCGGTGATATGGCCGCAAACGGAACAGTAGGTAATTTCCCTTTTCACGTTGACTAAGGCTTTAGCGAACTCGAGGACCGTGTCCTCTTTCATCGTCAATACATAAAAGGCCAATCGGGCAGCGGTTTTCGGACCGATGCCCGGCAATTTCATGAAACTGTCGATCAATTTCGTAACAGGTTCAGGATAATACATGGCAAATCCTCCCACGAAGAGGCTTAACCCGGCCGGGGAATCCCCGGGCCGCAGCCGCGCATTTAAAACAGCCCCGGCAGATTGAGCCCCTTGGCAAACTGCCCCATCGTTTCTTCCGTCAATTTGTCCACTTTGCCCAGCGCGTCGTTCACGGCGACGACGATTAAATCCTGCAAGGTTTCCACATCTTCCGGATTGACCACGTCCTCGCTGATTTTAACTTCCAACACTTCCTTATGGCCGGAAACGACGACGGTAACCGCTCCGCCCCCGGCGCTCCCTTCCACCCGTTTATTCTTCAGTTCTTCCTGGGCCTCGAGCATCTTCTTTTGCATTTTCTGCATTTGTTTCATCATGTTTTGCATATTTCCCATTCCGCGCATCATCGTCCATTCCCTCCAAAAATTTTTAATCCCCATCCGCTGGATGTCCTAGTCGATGATTTCCAACAAATCTTCGCCGACCAGCTTTTTTGCCTCTTCGATCAACGGATCCTTTTCCTCATTCGGCGTTTCCCGATGCCCGTAGATATGGTTTTCGATGTAGGACCGGCGCACCGCTTTCCATTGGTTCTCCGGGATGCCGACCATTTCCACGGGGCTGCCGGAAACGGAAGTCAAGGCAAAATTAATCTCGTTTATATACTCGCCGTTGGACATCACCATTTCGCAGTGCAAATCATATTTAAATTTGATGATGCATTTGTCCTTGGAAGCGGCGACCGGTTCCGCGTCGTTCAAAAGGGCCGCGCAGGATTTGTTTTTCACCTTTTTTAAAACCGCTTCCCAATGATTTTTGAAGAAGGTCAGCTGTTGTTTCGTCGCATTGGCCAAAATGCTCTCGATTTTGCCGAGCGGCACCTTTGAACCGTTCGGTTTTCTGGTCAATCCGTTGCCCGGTTTTTTCGACGATCCGTTTTTCGCCCCCTCTTCCGCTTCGGAAGGAGCGGCGGCTCCCTTTTCCTTGATCTCCTGAAGTTCCGCTTCCAGGCGGGCGATTTTATCTTCCAGATAAGAAATTTTTTCCAGAAACTCGCCGGCATTTGCCTTTTCCGGGATTTGGCAAAGTTTGACGACACATACCTCCAGCAGGACGGAAGGCTGCCCGGACCATTTCATTTCCTGTTGGAAACGGCTGAGCTCTTCGACGATTTGATAAATTTCTTCCTCTTCCGCTTCGCCGGCCAACCGGTCCAGGACGTCGCTCATCGTGATCCGTTCAAAATATTCGCTCAACCGGGGAGACGTTTTATACAAAAGCAAATCCCGGTAAAATTGGATGCATTCCTCAACGATGCGGGCCGGTTCCTTCCCTTGGAAAAGCATGACATGGACGGCCTCCAGCGCTTGCCCCGCGTCCCTTTGCCGGATGGCCCGGGCAAGATCGAACAAAGCCTGTTGGGAAACGGAACCGGTAACGGTCAAGGCGTCTTCGACGGTCAATTTTCCGCCGCTGTAGGAGATGGCCTGGTCCAGCAGGCTCAGTGCGTCCCGCAATCCTCCGCCGGCGCTGCGGGCTATGACACGAAGCGCCTCCTCTTCATACCCGATTCCTTCCGTTTCGAGGATGTGGCGCAGCCGTTCGGCGATCATGTTCGGAAGAATCCGCTTAAAATCAAAACGCTGGCATCTTGAAACGATCGTCAAGGGAATTTTGTGCGGTTCCGTCGTTGCCAAAATAAAAATAACATGATTCGGCGGCTCTTCCAACGTTTTGAGCAGGGCGTTGAACGCTCCTTGAGAAAGCATATGGACTTCGTCGATGATATAGACCTTGTATTTGGCTCTGGCCGGGGCATACTTGACCTTTTCCCGGATATCCCGGATTTCTTCGACGCTGTTGTTGGATGCGGCGTCAATTTCAATCACGTCCGTGACGGAGCCGTCGGCAATCCCTTTGCAGATCTCGCATTCATTGCACGGTTCCGAAACCGGCGCCTTCAAACAGTTGACGGTTTTCGCCAGCACTTTGGCCGCCGTCGTTTTTCCCGTTCCCCGGGGGCCGGAAAATAGATAGGCGTGGGATATTTTTTGCTGCAACAGGGCGTTTTGCAAGGTTTTTGTGACATGTTCCTGGCCGATGATATCCGCGAAGGTTTGCGGGCGCCAAACCCGGTACAACGCTTGATAGCTCAAAATCCTGCCCTCCCAGTCCAACCGGATGGAGTAAAAGTTTCACTTTATTATAACCCAATGAGCCGGCCAAAAAAAGGAGTCGCAACGGATTCAACGGCAAAAACGGCATTTTTGGTCCTTTTGAAAAAAGCATGTGATTCCCTGGCGGAACCACATGCTCTGTCTGCGTTATGATGAAACTGCCGTGCACCTTCCTTCGACCAACATCCATAAGCGTTGATCCCACAGTTAGCTCGGCTCAGGCACCCCTGCGGCACATGGAAGCTTCCACTTAATGCTGCTTCCTTCCGGACCTGACATGGTTCGTGGATTTCCATTGCACAGGACCCGAACGTCAACACCACTTATGGGAGACTGGCCTTACAGATAGTTAGCCTCAGGAAGGGATTCAGCCCCGCTGGAGCGGATTGCGGGTACAGGGCACCGCTACCTCCCCGCCTAGCACGGCAAAGATGATACCTTTTTTCAGCGCTTTTGTTGCGCATAATTAAGTATACTAGCATTTCCTTGGAAATGCAACGCAAAGGGGATGCTAATTGTTTCCTTGACCTTCCCTGGCCTTTTTCCTGTCCCGCAATTTTTTGAAAAAGCCGGTCAATAAATTTCCGCATTCTTCCTCCAGGACGCCGGAGACGACCTCCGCCCGATGGTTAAATCTTTCCTCCTGCAGCAAGTTCATGAGGGTGCCCGCGCATCCCGCCTTCGGATCGCTGGCGCCGTATACCACCCTTTTAATGCGGGACTGGACGATGCTCCCCGCGCACATCGGACAGGGCTCCAAGGTGACAAACATTTCCGTGTCTTCCAGCCGCCATGATTTCAGCCGTTTCGCCGCCTCGTTGACGGCCAAAATCTCCGCGTGGGCCAGCGGGTTTTGCAAGGTTTCCCGCAAGTTGTGGGCCCGGGCGATCACCGTATCGCCGAGAACGATGACACAGCCGATCGGCACTTCTTGCTTTTCTTCGGCTTTTTTCGCCTCTTCAATCGCCATTCTCATGTAATATTCGTTCCGGTCCATGGTCTTCTTCACCTTACAGTCATTTTACTTAAAGGGGAACATAAAATGGTTAATAGGTTTTCATCATTTTACGGGAGGGAGCGTCCTTGCAAATTCACGTCGTCCGGGAAAACGAGACGCTGTTTCAAATTGCCCGGCTCTACGGGTCAACGGTTAACGATATTGCGGAGGCGAACGAAATCCCCGATCCGAACCGCCTCGTCGTCGGCCAGGCCCTGGTCATTCCCATCGTCGGAAGTTTTTATTGGGTCCAGCCCGGAGACAGTTTATGGAGCATCGGCCAACGGTTTCAGATTCCCTATCAGGAATTGGCGCGGATCAACGGCATCTCCGTCAATCAAATCCTCCTGGTGGGCACAAGGCTTTACATCCCGCCGGCGGAAAAAACCGAGGCCGAGTTCAACGCCTACGTGGAACTCCGGGAATCGCCCGTGCCCGCCCAATTGGAAAACAGCGTCAGGGATGCCGCTCCCTTGCTGACCTATTTGGCGCCATTCAGCTTCGAAGCGAGAAGGGACGGAACGTTGAAGGAACCTCCCCTCAACCGGTTTCAGGAAATCGCCGCCGCCAACCGGAACGTGTTGATGATGGTGATTACGAACAAGGAAAACGACCAGTTCAACGACGAGCTGGGGCGGATCTTGTTAAATGACATGGAAGTCCAGGAAAGATTTTTACAAAATATCATCAATACGGCGGAAAAATACGGATTCCGCGACATCCATTTCGATTTTGAATACCTCCGTCCCCAAGACCGGGAGGCGTATGCCGCCTTTCTCAGAAGGGCCAAAGAGCGCTTCGGCCAACGGGGATGGCTTCTTTCCATCGCCCTCGCCCCGAAAACAAGCGCGGAACAGGCGGGCCAATGGTATGAAGCCCATGATTACCGCGCCCTCGGCGCGATCGTCGACTTTGTCGTGATCATGACCTATGAATGGGGATACAGCGGCGGGCCGCCCATGCCGGTATCGCCCATCGGCCCGGTCCGGCAAGTTCTCGAATATGCGGTGACGGAAATTCCTCCGCAAAAAATTCTGATGGGGCAAAATTTGTACGGCTACGACTGGCGGATTCCTTATCAGCCGGGAACCACGGCACGGGCCTTGAGCCCGCAGCAGGCGATCCAATTGGCCTTGGAACATCGGGCCGCCATCGAATACGATATTTCCGCCCAAGCCCCCTTTTTCCGATATACGGACGAAAACGGCCAAAGGCATATCGTCTGGTTCGAAGACGCCCGCAGCATCCAGGCGAAATTCCAATTGTTGAAGGAATTGCGCTTAAGGGGAATGAGCTACTGGAAGCTCGGTTTGTCCTTCCCGCAAAATTGGCTGCTGCTCGCCGACAATTTCGAAGTCCGGAAACACCCGCCCAGATAAATATTGGCTTCTCTCCCGTTCCTCTTTTAATGAAAGGGATCTGTAATTGAATTAACATAAAAAAGCGGGTTATCATTCGAATACCACGGATTTCTCCCCCGTGTCAAGAATGAAAATGGACGCCCCGGTTGCCGAATTTTTCCGGTTCCGCGAGGACGGGTTTTTCGATTTTGAAACATCGAAAACGCCCGCAAAAAGAAAAGCCGCCTCCCGAAACCAAAAAATTCCTTCCCGGATCGCCGGCTTGTGAAAGAAGAATGGAGGCATTGAACTTCTTATGCGCCATTCTTTGTTCCATGTTCATAGATTGAAGGGCCGCGGGGAATCGCGAGGCCCTTGGAATTCCCGGTGTGGGATTCAGATAAGATCGGCATCCCGGATCCCGGGACACATCAGCCGATGAATCACAACGGACGATAATAGGTTGCATCTTTTGCGTACAATGCATGCATAGAATCCGCAGTTGCGGCTGCAATCCTGCAAACGGACCGCGCCTTTGCCGGCCGTAACCTGCCATGAGCAAAGATTCATCTTCCCGGGCATGACGCGGCAGGTTGAAATCCCTTTTCCTCGACAGTTCGGCCTTCTAGCGTTTGGATCCCATCTCCTTTTTTCACGCAACAGCCGCATGTTCCGTTTCCCGCAACTGTTCATACGCATATTTTTTACGGCCTCGTTTCAGTCAAAGGGAGATGTTCAATATGGAAACAACGTTTTCAATCGCCTTCATTCCCGTCCACGTATTTTCTTTTATAAATGACGCCGCCGATCATGAGTGCGCCCCCGGCGGCCAGCGCCCACCAAGAAAACAGGCGGGAAAAAGGGCATATTAAGCAAAATAGGTCAACAAACAGCTCCCCACGCCGACCATTGCGTTCGAATTGAAATTTCCGCACTTTTTAAACGTGGTAAAGGCTCCTTTTCCGATTTTCTTCGCTTTTGGCCGAAAAAACCCTCTACGCAGCCAATATTTCAAAAAAATAAAAAATGGACCTGATCCTGTCGAGGCGAAGGCCAACAAATTTTGGCTGTTTGAAGCCGGTTCGTCCGTACGTTTTGCCCATTTTTATCCATCTTCCCCGCGAGACGGGGTTACCGGCGAACTTTCCGCCTGTTCCGCCGGACCTTCTCCCGCATCCGGATTTTTCTTGACGCTGCCATAAAGGTTTCCTCCCTTTCCCTTCCGGCCTTCCCCTTCCTCAACGATTGATTTGCCCCCAAGCCGCTGAAAAAATTTCGCATGTTTCCGCCCGTCTTATGTTACAATTGGTTTTGTCATCAATTTAATCTTGCGGAGGAAAACCATGAATCACGTGCCCTTTATCGCCGTCGAAGGACCGATCGGCGTCGGAAAATCCTCTTTGGCCGAAAAAATTTCCCAGCATTTTCACTTCCATCTTTTGAAGGAAATCGTCGGGGAAAATCCTTTTTTGAGCAAATTTTACGAGGACATGGATGAGTGGAGCTTCCAAACGGAAATGTTCTTCTTGTGCAACCGGATCAAGCAGCTGGAAGACATTCAAAAGAACTGCCTCCAAAAAGGGATCCCCGTGGTCAGCGATTATCATATGTTTAAAAATTTAATTTTTGCCAAAAGGACCCTCGACCGGGACCACTTGGATAAATATATACGGATCTTTCACATCTTAAATGAAAATCTGCCGAGACCGAATATGGTCATCTATCTTCATGCCAACTTGGACACGCTTTTTTCCAGGATCGCCAAAAGAGGACGGGAATATGAAAAGCATATTCAGGAAAGTTATCTGAAACATTTATGCGATGATTATGAAATGTACATGGACAAGTTCGAACGGGAAAACCCGGACTTGCCCGTTTTGCGGATCAACGGGGACGATCTGGATTTCGTCGAGAACCGGAAGGATCTGGAGAAGGTATTAAACCAAGTGGAAAACATGCTGTATAAAGGAGCCGACAAGCAATGAACCTGCGGGAAAAATACGGGATTCCAAGCCAAGCGATCATCACCATTGCCGGAACGGTCGGCGTCGGAAAATCGACGCTGACGGAAAAGCTGGCGAAAGCGTTAAATTTCCGGACATCCTTCGAAAAGGTGGATACCAACCCTTATTTAAGCAAATTTTACGAGGATTTTAAAAAATGGAGCTTCCATCTGCAAATTTATTTTCTGGCGGAAAGATTTAAGGAGCAAAAACGGATGTTCGAGTACGGCGGAGGGTTCGTCCAGGACCGGTCGATTTACGAGGATACGGGCATCTTCGCCAAGATGCATTATGAAAAAGGAAATATGTCCGCCGTCGACTATCAAACCTACACCCAGCTGTTTGAAGCGATGGTCATGACGCCCTTTTTCCCCCACCCGGACCTGCTCATCTATTTGGAAGGTCCCTTTGAAAAAATCGTGGAGAGGATCCGCCTGCGCGGGCGGCCGATGGAGAAAAACACGCCGGTGGAATATTGGCGGGAAATGTACGACCGGTATAAAGAGTGGATCGACGGTTTTAACGCCTGTCCGGTTTTGCGCCTCAACATATTGGAATACGATCTTTTCGAAAATGAGGCCTCCATCGAAGAAATTGTAAAAAAAATCGCCTATGTCTTAAACGGGGCGAACAGCCTCCGGAAATAGTACAAAATCCGTTACACCCTCGGTGTAACGGATTTTTTTAATCCGACCAATCTCCAATTTTTATGCGCTGTGTTGAAAAGAAGCGACGGAATCCTCTCTTCCCCGGGTCCCGTATCGCCAAAAAGAATCATAACAGACCCGTATGCAAATGTCAACCGGAAAAAGCCCCCGCAACGAAAAGCCCTCCGGGTTCCTCCCCGAAAAAAAGCCGATAGGGATTCATACCATGAAGGGGGAGCGGAGGGTAAGGGCCGGAAACAAAATCCGGTTTCCGCTTTTTGCAAGTCCCGGTCGAGAAAAATAAAAGGAATAAGACCGGGAAACCCTTGAAACCCGGCATCCTGTCCACCGAATGGGAAAGTTCCCCCCGGTTTCACTCCGCCCCGGCCATCCCGGTCTTTCCGTTTCTTGCCCGTTTCCTCCGATTTTTCCGATTTTCCGGTTCGGTCGGCCGCGGAATCAGGCTTCATGCGGTTCATCTTTTTTCGATTTTGTCCCTTCCGAAATAGGGGCGCAGCGCTTCCGGGATGACGACGCTGCCGTCCTTTTGCTGATAATTTTCCAAAATGGCGGCTACCGTCCGCCCGACGGCCAATCCGGAACCGTTCAGCGTATGGACAAATTCCGGTTTCGCCTTCGGTTCCCGCCGGAAACGGATATTGGCGCGCCGTGCCTGGAACGCTTCGAAATTGCTGCAGGAAGAAATCTCCCGGTAGGTGCCGTAACTGGGCAGCCAGACCTCAATATCGTATTTTTTCGCCGCCGTAAAGCCCAAATCGGCCGTACACATATTCATCACCCGATAGGGCAGGCCGAGCAATTGCAAAACCCGCTCCGCATCCTTCGTCAATTTTTCCAATTCATCGTAGGAATCTTCCGGTTTCACAAACTTGACCAGCTCGACCTTATTGAATTGGTGCAGGCGGATGAGCCCTCTCGTATCCCGGCCGGCGGATCCCGCCTCCTGTCGGAAGCAGGCACTGTAGGCCACATATTTCAACGGCAGGTCATCCCCGTTCAAAATTTCATCCCGATGATAGTTGGTAACGGGGACTTCGGCGGTCGGAATGAGGAAGTAATCCCTCGATTCGACCAGGAAGGCGTCTTCCTCAAACTTCGGCAATTGTCCGGTGCCCGTCATGCTGTCCCGGTTTACCAAATAGGGAGGCAGCAGCTCTTCATAGCCATGCTCTTGGGTATGCAGATCCAGCATAAAATCAATCAGGGCCCGTTCCAATTTTGCCCCCAGCCCTTTGTAAAAGACGAAACGGCTTCCGGCCACTTTCGCCGCCCGTTCAAAATCCAAGATCCCCAATTCGTTTGCAATTTCCCAATGGGGTTTCGGCGTGAAATCAAAGCGGGGGATTTCGCCCCATCTCCTCACTTCCACATTATCATCTTCCGAATCTCCGACCGGCACTGTCTCATGGGGGAGGTTGGGGATCGTCAGCAGCAAGTGGTTTAATCTTTGCTCGACTTCCCTTAATTCTTCGTCCAAAGCTTTAATCTTCTCTCCCACTTCCCGCATCTCTCGTACGTATTCATCCACATTTTGATTTTCTTTCTTCAATTTCGGGATGAGTTTGGAGACTTCATTCCTCCGGTTCCTTAATTTTTCGCTTTCCACAATCAATTTTTTTCTTTTTTGATCGATTTCATGGAATTGGTCCAAATTCGAGATGTCTTCCCCGCGGTGCCGCAATCGCTCCTTCACTTCATCAAAATTTTCCCTCAGCAATTTCATATCAAACATGCGATATCCCCTCCTTTTTTTGCTAAAAAATAAAAAACTCTCACCCCAAAATCCTTTGGGACGAGAGCCGGATCCCGCGTTGCCACCCAAATTGAAAGCAAATCACTTGCTTTCCTCTCTGAAGGATAACGGCCTTGTGCCGAAAATGCTTACTTGCCTTCCCTTTTCAGGGAAGGGTTCGGCATTTTTCTCGAGGACGGATTCACATATCCCTGTTACTGGTTCGCACCGGCCACCAGCTCTCTTCAAACAAAAGATATGCTACTATTTCCTCTCATCGATCAGTTTGTTCAATTTTCCTTCGTTTCATTAATTTTAACCAATGAAAAGGAAATTTTCAATCGGCGGACAACTCCAGTTCCTTTGCCGGATGCCTTTCCTTTTGGGCGGATGCTTGCCATATGCCCTCGGGGCCTGCAGGAACGGAGGTCGCCGTCGGCGCCGGCTACCCGGCCAAGCCTTGCCACAAGCCCTTCACCAGGGGGCGCCGCCGTTCCGCCGCCGGCATTAAAACCATCCTTTTACCGTGGAAGTGATGCTGCCCCACAAATCGCTGAAGAAGCTGCCGACGCCCCGCATGAAAAGGACGAACCAGTTCGCCTTTTCCACCGTATCCGCCGCAACCACGTCCACTTTTGCCGCATCGGAACCGTCGATAAATCCGTAATCCTCCCCTTCATATTCATAAGTCAAATATCCGACTTTTTCTCCTTTTTTTACGGGGGCGGTCAGTTCCCCTTTTTCGTTTAATTTGTTTTTATCCAGCACCAGCTTCGGTTTGTATTGATCTTTTTCCCCGCTTTTGATCATCAATTTCAACGGCTCTTTCGCAACGATTTTTACCTGTTTTTCCTTTCCCTTCGCTACCGGCAGGCTTTCCTTTCCCTTCACCGTATACCCGGCGGGGAACAGCTCTTCGGTCGTAAATGTGCTGAAGGCATAATTGAGCAGTTTTTCCGTTTCTTCAAACCTTTCCTTTTGGGAGCGGGTTTTCATGATGACGGAAATGAACCGCTGGCCGTCCCGTTCCGCCGTTGCCGTAAAGCAATAGCCCGCATACTCGGTGGAACCGGTCTTCAGTCCGTCTACCCCTTCATACTCGTAGATCAAACCGGGAAGCATCCAGTTGAAATTCGGGTATTCTTTTCCGTCACGGAATTTCAGTTTCGGAATCTTGGCCGTTTCCAAAACTTCCGGAAAATCGTTGATCAAACGGTAGGCCAATTTGGCGACCGAACGGGCCGACATCTTATTTTCATCCTTCGCATCGGTTCCTTCCGGATGCATTCCGAGCATGCTTTCGTTATTAAGCCCCGTGGAATTGACAAAATGGTATTTGTCCAAACCGAGTTCCTTCGCTTTTTCATTCATCAATTTTACGAAATTCGACTCCGAGCCGGCCACGAGTTCCGCCAATGCGACGGTGGCGGCGTTCCCGGAATGGATCGCCATGGCGTCGTACAGCTCTTTTACGGTATATTTTTCCCCTTCGGTCAAGCCGATATTGGAAAGCCCCGGGGCCGCGGACAATTTATGGACGAACTCGTTGATGGTGACCTCCTGATCCCAGCTGATTTTCCCTTCTTTAATGGACTCGAGCACAATATATTCCGTCAGCATTTTGGACATGCTGGCAACGCCCATCAGCTTGTCCGCATTCTTTTCATACAGTACCTTTCCCGTTTTTCCATCTATTAAAATCGCAGCCTCTCCCTTTAAATTTAAAGGGTCGCCTTCGGCCGCAGCTGCTGTATTTCCGTTACCATACAGAAAGACGGAACCAAGAAAAAACACGAAAGCGGAAATGAACAAGAAACATCTTTTCTTTACCGACAACGGTATTCCCTCCAGTATCTCCTGTTCTATACTTTGTTAAGTTTATCATAAATCAAGGGAAAAAAATAGACGACCCGGCGGGGAAACTTTAAACAAAATTACCCAAATATTTCCAATTTCCTGTACGTCTAATGAAATCGTTCCGACGGGGCAAACTGTAATTTATGAACTTCATCATCGTTTGGAGGGTTTGGCTTGTTTTTTTCCTCGGACCGGATTTGGGAAAATATGCTTTTTTTTACCTCCGCAGAAACGGCCCAACACTATTTGGAATCCCGCTATCGACTTTTAAACGGGACAGACGCCCGCAAAAAAAGTTATGAAAACTGTTATCCGTTCATCTACTATATCGAACAGGGAAGGAATTTTTTCCGGCAGGGGGATTCCGCGCCGATCACGATCCAGCCGATCCTCATTTTTTACGGTTTCGTCTGTTTGCTCAAAGCCTGCGTGCTGGCCGCCGACCCGGATTATCCGAGAACGACCCGGGTCCTCGCCCACGGCGTATCGACCAGGAAAAAAAAGAAACAAAATTATATGTATTTCCATGACGAAATGATCATTCAAAAACACGGCCTGTTTCCCCATTTGGCGGAGATGATGTTTCATATGGGCCATCTGGCAGGGAAAAAAATAAAAATTTCGGATCTCCTTTGCCAAATCCCCGAACTCAGCCATTATTTCCGGCAGTTGAAAAAGATGGAATACATCCCGATCAAAAACGGCGATGGGGAATTTTATCTGCCCTTGCGCCTTCTGGATGTGTTCAAAATGACCGGATCCCGTTTTCAACAATACCTCCGGGAAAAAACGAACATTCCGGTTCGTTTTGCCGGCGAGGACGGCAGCGGCCCCATCCGTTGTTTGGCTTCCGCCGGCGGGAAAGATTATCCCTTCGAATTTCTTCCATTCCGATACGATATTCGCCTCGGGCAATACGTGTTTTGTCCGTGGAACGGGCTCTCCTTTTTCCCGGAACTCATGATCCACTACCTGGTCCTCTATCATTTAAGCATGATCGCCCGTTATGAGATCGAATGGTGGTCCGAGCTGGTGTTGCAAAAAACAACGGCGGAATATCCGGTAATCGTCCAATATTTGCAAACGGCATTGCAAAAATGCCCGTTTCTGATCGTCCAATATTTTCATTATCAGGATGATTGGAAAAAACCCGAACAAAAATAAAAAAGCCGCGTTTTTCTTCGCGTCCCCTGCTTGGGAAACGGATCGGATGAAAAATTGGGGAGAAAAAACAAAAACCCGCAGAAAAGGATTTTTCTGTGGGTTTTCCTGTATTTGCCCGGCAACGACCTACTCTCGCAGGGGGTCGCCCCCCAACTACCATCGGCGCTGAGAAGCTTAACTTCCGTGTTCGGGATGGGAACGGGTGTTTCCTTCTCGCCATTGTCACCGGACATCTTCAATTATACCAATTTTTTCTCCCTTTTCAACTTCTTTTTGCACCCTCAAAGCCAGATAGCGGTCCGGCAAGCCCACCCTGTGTCCTGCGGTTAAGTCCTCGATCGATTAGGATCCGTCAGCTCCACACGTCGCCGTGCTTCCACCCCGGACCTATCTACCTCGTCTTC
>NZ_KB912886.1 GCF_000383875.1 Caldibacillus debilis DSM 16016
AGCCAAAGGCCGCCTTTCAACCGGAAGCCATGCGGCCCCCGGTGTTATCCGGTATTAGCCCCGGTTTCCCGGAGTTATCCCGGTCTTACGGGCAGGTTACCCACGTGTTACTCACCCGTCCGCCGCTGAGCCCGAAAAGGAGCAAGCTCCCCTCGGGCTCCGCCCGACTTGCATGTATTAGGCACGCCGCCAGCGTTCGTCCTGAGCCAGGATCAAACTCTCCATCAAAAAAATTTATGCTCATCCGAAACTCAAAGGCGCTTTGTCTTGTTCAGTTTTCAAGGTTCAATCGAAACGCGACTTTTTTAATATAACACCCGGAATATTTTTTGTCAACACAAAAATTTATATTTCTTTTTCGCCCGAAATCAAAGGGGATCGAACCGGAAAAGAGCCTTCAAGTTTTTCAGAAGTTTCTCCTTTGCCATTCATCTCCGGCCCCCCATTGCTTCCGTGCGTTTCCCTTTTTCCATGAGGAAAAGAAAATACCGATAATGGGCCGCATGGTCCGGAAGCGCCGGGGCCGATTTTTGTCCGATTTCGCCGCTACAAGGGATCGTGACGGATTACAGCCGTAAAAATTTTTCCCGTTCCGCCTGATACGGCACGGTCCTGTGCCGGCGGCACAGAGTTGTTATTTCCCTTGCTTGGGAGGAACCGGAAACCGTCCGGCTCGCCCCGGACCCTTGAAAACATTCCGTCGGAAATCTCCCCCGTCCGAAAAATGTCCCGTTTCCCGTTCCCTTCCCTGTTCCATTTCAATATTCTTCAATGATTTCTTCGATAAACAGATCTTTATGGTTCTCCAGGGAAATGACCTCGTCGTTCTTCACCAGCTTTATGATCGGCCTCGTTAAATTTTTCGGATCAATAAACAGGATTTTTGCCACGTCCCCGTTGGAAAGGAGGACGTGGGAATGGATGGAATATTGGGCAATATAGGACATGAAGGATTGCAAGATGGAAAGGTCGAATTTTCCGACCATATCATACATCATCATTTCAATCGCTTTGAAGGGAGATACTTTGTCCTTGTAAGAACGGGCGCTGATCAGCGCATGGTAGACATCGGCAACGGCGATCATTTTCGCGTACGGGTGGATATTCTCCTTTTCCCCCATCGGGTAACCGCTTCCATCCAGCCTTTCATGATGCTGCAAAATCCCCATCTTCGCGCTGTTGGATAAGGAGGGCGTATCCTTCACCATCTTGTAACTGATAACCGGGTGTCTTTTTATTTCCGCGTAATCTTTTTCCGAAATCTCCTTGTTTAAGTAGATTTTCCGGTTCATTTTCGCCATGCCGGCATCGCACAGGCAGCCGGCCAATGCGATCTGATAGCAATCCCCTTTTTTCATGTTCATTTTATGGGCGATATATCCGGTAATCAGGCCGACGGAGACGCAATGGTGGTAAATGTAATCGTTGCGCTCCACAAAATTTTGCAGCATCAACAATTTATTGGGATATTTCAGGAATTTCTCCAGCAGCGGAATGAAAAATTCCCGGATGGTCTGGATGTGAACCGGCAGCCCGTTCTGCCATTTCTCAAATTCCTTCTTGAACAATTGAACGCCGGTCAAATATTCCGCGAAAAGATCCGTAGCGATGATCTTTCCGCCGTTTTTTTCCGATAAGGGGAGTTTTCTTCCGCTTTCCGCGGAATTTTTTGTTTTGTCGTTTTCGGGCCCGGCGGATTTCATTATTTCCGAAACCGTTTTTGCCGGAGGCTCTTTTTTCGGCCGTTCTTTGTTGTTCTCATCGACATGGACTTCCTCGATTAAAAACGCCTCCAAAACATCGATAATCTGCCGGGTGACGACCGTGTTTTTCGGTACGATCGGCCTATTGCTCTTGCTGTAGACATCTTCGAGGATCCGGTACCCTTCCCGGAGCTGTTTAACCTTCCTCTTCATCTTCTTTTCACCTGAAATCCCTTGGTATATTTATATTTTAGCCAATTCCCAGGCGTTGTTCTATATCTTTTTGCAAAAGGTGTTCCTTTTTGTTGATATTTTTGAAAAATTCCGTCTCGCATGGAGAAAAAAACTGCCGAAGGAAGTACCGTCTTCCTCCGGCAGCCGTCCATGGCCGCGAAGGGGAAACAGGAGCGCCGCATCTTTTCCGTTCCGATCGTCACTCGCTCTCCGTTTCCTCTTCTTTTTCCACCTTCGCGAGGGCGGAAACATAGTCATTTTCTTCCAAGTTGATCAGCTTTACCCCCGATGCGATCCTGCCGGTTTGGGAAATATCGGAAACGGCCATGCGGATCAGGATCCCGCAGTTTGTAATGACCATGACATCCTCATCTTCCTTGACCGCCATCATCGCCACCACGGGGCCGGTTTTTTCCACGATGTTATAGGTTTTTATTCCCTTTCCGCCCCTTCCCTGCAACCGGTATTTTTCCTGGTGGGTCCGTTTGCCGAACCCCTTTTTCGTCACGGATAACACATATTGGTCCTCTTCGATGATTTCCATGCCGATCACTTCATCGTCGCCGGACAGGGTGATCCCCTTCACCCCCGATGCGTTCCGTCCCATCGGCCGGACGTCCGTTTCCGGGAAACGGATGATCATTCCATTCTTCGTTCCGATCAGGATATCCTTTTTCCCGTCGGTCAACCGGACGGAAATCAGCTCGTCGCCTTCCCGGAGATGAATGGCGATCAAGCCGTTATTCCTGATATTCGTAAAATCGGACAGCGGCGAACGTTTGGAGATCCCGTGTTTCGTCGTGAAAAATAAATAGGATTGTCCGTCAATTTCCGAAACGGGGATGATCGCATTAATTTTCTCGTCTTTTCCGATCTCCAACAGGTTAATGACCGGGATTCCCTTGGCCGAACGCCCGTATTCCGGGATCCGGAAAGCCTTGAGCCGGTAAACTTTCCCCTTGTTCGTGAAGAACAAAACCGTATCGTGGGAAGAGGTGGTGATCATATGGGCGACGAAGTCGTCTTCGTTTGTCCCCATGCCTTGAATTCCCCGGCCGCCCCTCCTTTGGGAACGGTAGGCGGATATATCCGTCCGCTTGATATACCCCCGGTTGGTCAGGGTGATAATCACCTGTTCTTCCGGAATCAAATCTTCTTCTTCAATGTCTTCGGCCGAACCTTGAACGATTTCCGTTCTCCTTTCGTCGCTGAAACGCTCCTTGATATCCAGCAGCTCTTCACGGATGATTTCGACGATCTTTTCCTCGTCGGACAATATCGCCTTCAAATGTTCAATGGTTTTGATCAGTTCCTGGTATTCCTCTTCGATCTTCTCCCTTTCCAGGCCCGTCAAACGCTGCAGGCGCATGTCCAAAATCGCCTGGGCTTGTTTTTCTGACAAGCTGAAGCGTTCCATCAAAGCCGGTTTGGCAATCTCGGCGGTTTTCGAGCTGCGGATGATCCGGATGACTTCGTCGATATGGCCGAGGGCGATCCTCAACCCTTCCAAAATATGCGCCCTCGCCTCCGCTTTGCGCAAATCGTATTCCGTCCGGCGGCGTATAATTTCCTTTTGATGCTCCAAATAATAATGCAAGACTTGTTTTAAATTTAATACTTTCGGCTGCCCGTTTACGAGGGCGAGCATGTTCACGCCGAAGGTCGTTTGCATGGCGGTATGTTTGTACAAATTGTTCAGGATCACCTTCGCGTTGGCGTCCCGGCGGATCTCCATCACAATCCTTAAACCTTGCCGGTCGGACTCGTCCCTTAACGCGGTAATCCCGTCGATCTTTTTTTCGCGGACAAGCTCGGCGATTTTCTCGATCAGTTTGGCCTTATTGACCTGGTACGGGATTTCCGTCACGACGATCGATTGTTTTCCGTTGTCCGATTCCTCGATGACGGCCCTCGCCCGCAGGGTGATGGCCCCCTTGCCCGTTTCATAGGCCTTCCGGATCCCGCTTTTACCGACGATGATTCCCGCCGTCGGGAAATCGGGACCGGGGATATACCGCATCAATTCCTGGACGGTGATCTCCGGGTTTTTGCTCAACGCGATGATCCCGTCGATCACTTCCCCGAGATGATGGGGCGGAATGTTGGTCGCCATGCCCACGGCGATTCCGGAAGCGCCGTTGACCAGCAAGTTGGGAAAACGTGCGGGCAAAACGACCGGCTCCTTCTCTTGGCCGTCGTAGTTATCCTGGTAATCGATCGTGTCTTTATTGATGTCCCGCAGCATTTCCATGGCGATTTTCGACATTCTCGCCTCGGTGTAACGCATGGCCGCCGCCGAATCCCCGTCAATGGAACCGAAGTTGCCGTGGCCGTCCACCAGCATATACCGGTAAGTGAAATCCTGAGCCATGCGCACCATCGTTTCATAAACGGCGGCGTCACCGTGGGGATGGTATTTGCCGATAACATCACCGACGATGCGGGCGCTCTTTTTATACGGTTTGTCCGCGGTTATTCCCAGTTCGTTCATCGCATACAGGATCCTGCGATGAACGGGCTTCAGCCCGTCCCGCACATCCGGCAAAGCCCTCGACACGATGACGCTCATCGCGTAATCCAAAAACGAAGTGCGCATCTCGCTGCTTATGTTCACTTCTTTAATATTGGAACTCGGTGTTTCAGCCATTTCCTGCTACCTCCTTGCCCGGAAAGCCGGACCGTTCCGCCGCCATGGAAACCTTTTTCCGGGCGAAAATATCAGATATCCAGATTTTTTACGTACAAGGCGTTTTCTTCGATGAATTGCCTTCTCGGTTCCACCCGGTCGCCCATCAGCATTTCGAAAGTCTCATCCGCCTCGATGGCGTCTTCCAGGCTCACCTGCAGCAGCGTCCGGTTTTCCGGATTCATCGTCGTTTCCCAAAGCTGCTCGGGGTTCATTTCGCCCAACCCTTTATAGCGCTGAATGCCGGGTTTCGGCTGGCTGGGAAGGGACTTCAGCACCTCTTCCAGCTGCTGGTCGTTATAAGCGTAATAAACTTTCCGGTTCTGCTCGATTTTGTAAAGGGGCGGCTGGGCGATGTAAATATAACCCGCCTCGATCATTTGCCTCATGTACCGGTAGAAAAAAGTGAGCAGCAAAGTGCGGATGTGGGCCCCGTCCACGTCGGCATCGGTCATGATGACAATTTTATGATAACGGGCTTTGGAAATGTCGAAATCCTCGCCGATGCCGGTGCCGATCGCCGTGATCATCGCCCGGACTTCATTGTTGGACAAAATCTTGTCCAGCCTCGCCTTCTCAACGTTCAAAATCTTGCCCCTGAGCGGCAATATGGCCTGGTAGTTCCGGTCCCGCCCCTGCTTTGCGGAACCGCCCGCCGAATCCCCTTCCACGATGTATAATTCGCTGACCGCCGGATCATTGGAGGTGCAATCCGCCAGCTTTCCCGGCAATTGGGAAACTTCGAGGCCGCTCTTTTTCCTCGTCAGTTCCCGCGCCCTTTTGGCGGCCACCCGGGCCCTGGCGGCGAGGACGCCTTTTTCGACGATCCTTCTGGCCACCGACGGGTTCTCCAGGAAAAATTTTTCCAAATGCTCGGAGAAAACCGCATCGGTCACGGTGCGGGCTTCCGAATTTCCCAGCTTTGTTTTCGTCTGCCCCTCGAATTGGGGATTCGGGTGCTTGATGGAGATGATGGCGACGATGCCTTCCCGGACGTCTTCGCCGGTCAGATTTTCATCCTTATCTCGAAAAATATTATTTTTCCTGGCATAATCGTTGATCACCCTCGTCAGGGCGCTTTTGAACCCGGATTCGTGGGTTCCCCCTTCATAGGTATGGATATTGTTGGCAAAGGAGTAGATTAAACTCATATAGCTCGTATTGTATTGGAAAGCCACTTCAATATGGATGCCGTCCCGGTTTCCTTCGATGTAGACCGGATCGTGGAGCACTTCCTTGTTCTTGTTCAAATGGGCGACATAGGACAGGATGCCGCCTTCGTAGAGGTATTCGTCCCTCCGGTTGTTCGCCCTTCTGTCTTCGATGGTTATTTTTAGCCCTTTATTCAAAAACGCCAATTCCCGCAGCCGTTTTGCCAAAACTTCGTAGTCAAACTCGACGGTTTCCGTAAAGATTTCCGGGTCCGGGAGGAAACGGGTCGTCGTTCCCGTCCGGTCGGTTTCGCCCACCACCTTTAAATCGCAGCAGGGCACCCCCCGGGAATATTTTTGATAATAGATTTTTCCGTCCCGGTGGACATATACTTCCATTTCAACGGAGAGGGCGTTGACGACGGAGGCCCCCACGCCGTGGAGCCCGCCGGACACCTTATAGCCGCCTCCGCCGAACTTTCCGCCCGCGTGAAGGACGGTATGAATGACTTCGACCGCCGGTCTCCCCATTTTCTCATGGATTCCGACCGGAATCCCCCGCCCGTTGTCCCGGACGATGATGCTGTTGTCCTTTTCGATAATGACGTCGATTTGGGTGCAAAATCCCGCCAGCGCTTCATCGATACTGTTATCGACGATTTCCCAAACGAGATGGTGCAATCCCTTCGCACCTGTCGTTCCTATGTACATGCCCGGACGTTTGCGGACTGCTTCCAGTCCCTCCAAAACCTGGATCTGGCTTTCATCGTAAGTCGTCGCTTCCACTTTTCTATCTTCCAAGGCCATCGACTCAATCACCTGCACTTTCCTGTACGTATTCGTACATCAACGATGTTGCCCCCTTTTCGGGAGAACGTAATATCGGGATCGGAAATGCCGGGGAAAATCCGGGATCCAAGTTATTCTTTTGCGATTTTCCCGTTTGAGACAATAAAAAAATAAGCGTCTTTTAAGGCTTGGTGGTCAATTCCGTCAATTCCGGTGGCGGTGATGAATGTTTGAACCTTTCCCGAGATCGTCGTCAACAAAAGGGATTTCCGGAAATCATCCAGTTCCGACAACACGTCGTCCAACAATAAAACCGGATATTCTCCGATTTCCGAACGGATGAGATCGATTTCCGCCAATTTCAGCGAGAGGGCGGCGGTCCGCTGCTGCCCCTGGGAACCGTAAGTTTGGACTTCCCGGCCGTTTACGCAAAAGATCAAATCGTCCCTGTGGGGACCGTAGAGGGTCGAACCCCGTTCGATCTCCTTGTTTTTTCCCTTTTCGAATTTTTCCTGGTATTTATTAATCATTGTTGTCAAATCGTCTTCTTCCGATACGTCGGCCGAAGAGCAATAACGGATCGTAAGGCGCTCTTTTCCGCTGGTAATGGACGAGTGGATGTCCGTCGCCCATTTTTCCAGGCTTTGCAAAAATTCGAAGCGGCGCCGTACGACTTTCGCGGCCAGTTGAATCAGCTGTTCCGTATAAATTTCCAAAAGATGGCCGTCCGCCTGTCTCTTTCCTTGCAGCATCTTCAAATATTGGTTCCGTTGCCGCAATATTTTTTGATATTGGCTGATTTCGTACAAATAGACGGGGGAAATTTGCCCGATCTCCATGTCCAAGAAACGTCTCCGTACAAGCGGGCTTCCCTTTACGATGTTCAAGTCTTCCGGAGCAAACAGGACCACGTTCATATTGCCGACGTATTGGCTTAAACGGCGCTGCTCCAAATGATTGCATTTGGCGATTTTTCCCTTTTTTGAGATGATGATCTCCAGCGGCAAAAGGGAATGCTGTTTATATACTCTTCCTTCTATTTTAGCATAATCTTTTTCCCATTGGATAAGTTCTTTATCATTCGCGGTCCGGTGGGATTTGGCCATCGCCAGTACATAGATGGCTTCAAGAAAATTCGTTTTTCCCTGGGCGTTTTCCCCGATGATCACATGGATGCCTTCCGCCAACGGCATCGACAGCTGATCGTAATTGCGAAAATTTTTTAATTGGATCTCTTGGATATGCATGAATCAATCATTCACCCGCTGAACGTTTTATGAAAAATTTGCCGCTTCCGGGAACGAAAACTTCGTCGCCGTCCCTCAATTTCCGTCCCCTTCTCGTTTCCCTTTCCCCGTTGACGTACACTTCCTCCGTTTGCAGGAAACGTTTCGCCGCCCCACCGGTGGAAATCAAATCCGTGAGTTTTAAAAACTGGCCGAGGGTAATATATTCCGTATCGATGTTCACTGTCTTCATCGTTTTCGGGTTTCCTTTCGCCGTATTTTTTCCCATATCTTAATTTTACTAAAATTTTTGTGAGAAACAAAGGCGGCTTCCCTTCCGCAAACGCCCCGCTTCTTCGGCATGGCTTCCGCGGACCTATTTCCGTTTTTTGCGTGCTGCCAACATCTGAACAACGGAGCCTTCCCGTTTTTGGTCAAAAACGTTTTCGGACAAAAACCGGGATCAACCGTCCTTCCCGTTTCCTTGACCGGCTGGCTCCGCTTTGCCGTTGTCCGCGAGAAACAGGGGTTTCCCGCTCCTTCCTTTACCTGGCAGAAAGGCGGAGAACCGGGAACGTTCATGCAAGCCGCTTCCGAAAAAGAAAAGGGGCGTCCCGAGCCGGAATCCGGCCGGAAAACACCCCGAAGCGGCGGACGGGCCGATTAAAAGGTGCGGACGGGAAGCAAGAGCTGTACGAGCGAATCGTCATCGTTGGTTTTGATGACAAAGGGACGCATCGCACCGGTGAAGTAAATCGTCAATTCCGTCCCGTCCGCAGCCCGCAAGGCGTCCATCATATACAAGGCGTTGAAGGAAATTTTAATGTCTTCCCCTTCCATGGACAGGCTCCTGATCTTTTCCACCACCTTGCCGACTTCCGGGGTATAGGAGGAAATTTCGACGGTATTTTGATCCACCGTTGAAAATTTGATCACGTTGTTTTTGGCCTCCCGGGCGAGAAGGGAAGCCCGGTCCACCGCCCCGTAATATTCCTTGGCGTCCAACTTGACGACGGTTTTGCTGTCCGTCGGGATCAGCCGGGAAGTGTCGGGATAATTTCCTTCAAGCAGCCTCGATAAAAACAGCATATTCTTCGCTTTAAAGAGGATATGGTTGCCGGTGATGACAATTTCCACCTGATCCCTCGAATCGTCGAGAATTTTTACGAGTTCGTTCAGGCTTTTCCCGGGGATGACGATGTTATAGACTTTGTCGCCGCCGGATGAGGAATTCAACGGCACCTTTTTCATGGCGAGACGATGGCTGTCCGTCGCCACGGCCGTCAATTGATTGTTTTCGATTTTCCAATTGACGCCCGTCAGAATCGGGCGGGTCTCCGATGTGGAAACGGCGAAAACCGTTTGCCGGATCAAAGTTTTTAACAGGTCCGCCGGAAGGGTGAAGGCCCCGTCCTCGGAGATCTTCGGAAGCCGCGGGTATTCCTCCGCATCCAGGCCGTTTAAATTATATTCGATGTTCCCGGAGCGGATGATCGTTTTGAAGTGATCCACCACTTCAAGATCGATCACCGATTCCGGGAGCTTTCTGACGATTTCGCTGAAAAAGCGGGCCGGCAGGACGATCGCTCCCGGTTCGATGATCTCCGCGTTTTCCTTGTCTTCCTCTTCCGCAGGGATGAACGATTCGATGGAGATGTCGGAATCGCTGGCCGTCAGTTTAATGCCTGCTTTATCCGCCTCAATTTTGATGCCGGTAAGGATGGGAATGGTGGTGCGGGTGGCCACCGCTTTCAGCACATCCTGGATGGCGGCCGTCAACCGATCCTTCTGGGTAAAAAATTTCATTGGCATATCCTCCAATATTTATTAATAAAATAATAAGATCAAGACATTAACAGCAGTAATATGGGGTGTGGATATGTGGATAACCTTCCGCGACAGGGAAAAAATACAGTCTGTCCACATGTGGACAAACTGTGCATCAATGACCGGAGTTATTCACAGTGTTCACAGCCTTAACGGATCAGCTTGTTTTTGATTTCTTCCAATTGCTTCAGAAACAGGGGATCTTCCTGAATGAGTTTGGAGATTTTTTCATGGGCGTGGATGACCGTCGTATGATCCCTTCCCCCGAATTCTTCCCCGATTTTCGGCAAGGAAAAGTCCGTCAGTTCCCTGGCCAGGTACATGGCGATTTGCCTCGGGAAAGCCACCGACTTTGTCCGTTTCTTTGCCTTGAAGTCTTCCAGCTTCAGTCCGAAATATTCCCCGACCGCTTTTTGAATGTCTTGAATGGTCAGGACGTTCGGTTTGGAAGCCGGGATGATGTCTTTTAAGGCTTCGGCCGCCAATTCGGCGGTTATATCTTTGTTTTCCAAGGAAGAATAGGCAACGACCCGGATCAATGCCCCTTCCAGCTCGCGGATGTTGGAATCGATCTGATTGGCGATATAAATCATCACTTCGTTGGGAATGTCGAGTCCTTCCGCTTTCGCCTTTTTGCGGAGGATGGCGATCCTCGTCTCCAGATCGGGAGGGGTTATGTCGGTAATGAGCCCCCATTCGAACCGCGACCGCAATCGGTCTTCCAGCGTCGGGATTTCCTTGGGGGGACGGTCGCTGGAAATTACGATCTGCTTGCTTTCCTCATGCAGCGTATTGAAGGTGTGGAAAAATTCTTCCTGCGTCGATTCCTTTCCCGCCAAAAACTGGATGTCGTCGATGAGAAGGATGTCGACGTTCCGGTATTTGTTGCGGAAATCATCCGCCCGGTTGTCACGGATGGCGTTGATAAACTCGTTCGTAAATTTTTCCGAGGATATATAGACGACTTTTGCCGACGGATTATGCTCAAGGATATAGTGGCCGATTGCGTGCATCAAATGGGTTTTCCCCAATCCGACGCCACCGTATATGAACAGGGGATTGTACGCTTTCGCAGGGGCTTCCGCAACTGCTAAGGAGGCGGCATGGGCGAAGCGGTTGCCTGAACCGATCACGAACGTGTCAAAGGTGTATTTCGGATTGAGCATCGTCTGATAGTTTTCCGTCTGCTGGGCCTTTTTCCTGTTTATGGCGGTGCTGGCCGTTTCCTGATCCTCCGTATGGGCATCCGGGATGACAAATTTCAATTCCATTTCCGCACCGGTTAATTCGTGGATGATTTTCGCCAAGATTTGAGAATAATTGCCTTCCAGCCAATCCCGGGCAAATTCGTTCGGGGCCTCGACGATCAAAGTTTTTCCTTGAAGGGAAATGGCTTTCGTCGATTTTAACCATGTTTCGAAGCTCGGCTTGCTGATTTTCTTCTCGATAACCGCCAAGGTTTTCCCCCAGAGGTCGTCAATGCTTTCCAATCGGCTTCCCTCCCCGCCTGCTTATGTTCCTACAGGTTGGAATATTTTTTGCGAATCATAGTAGAATAAATAAAGAAAGGATAATGACAAAATCCACAGATTGTGGACAAGTTTTTACACAACCCCTGAATATTTTATTCACATGTTATTCACAAACTGTGGATAAACCCCGTCCTGTGGATAATTATCCAAAGGGAAAACACATTTCATCATATCAAAAAATACTAGAATTCGCAATGCGTGGAGGGAAATATCCACAATATCATCAGGCGGTGGATATAAAGTTATTCACAGGGCTGAATTTATGAAAAAATTGTCGATAACTTGTGAGTAAATCCGGGAACCCTGTCGAAAATTATCCACAATTTTATCCGGAAACCGGGCAGTTCCGGCAGCCGCGGAAGGTTCGGTCCGTGTTGACAGTAGCCGAAAAATGCGGCTATAATGATAAGGACTTTTTTTGAACTGTTTTCCTCAATGGCTCAAACGGGGAGGTGTCATAGATGAAAAGGACGTATCAACCGAATAAACGGAAGAGAAGCAAAGTGCACGGTTTCCGTGCGCGGATGAGCACGAAAAACGGTCGTAAGGTTTTGGCACGCCGCCGCCGCAAAGGCAGAAAAGTATTGTCCGCATAGGCCACTGAAGTTCAGTGGTCTTTTTTAAAACGGGGAGATTCCAGGCAGGGCCAGATGTCAACGAAGCAGGTGCATACCGATGAAAAAGAAGTACCGGATCAAAAAGAGCGGGGAATTCCAGGAAGTTTTCCAGCGGGGAAAGTCCTTTGCCAACCGCCAGTTCATCATATACAAACTGGAGAAAGAGAACCAGGATCATTTCAGGATCGGGATTTCCGTCAGCAAAAAAATCGGGAAAGCGGTGACGCGGAACCGGGTGAAGCGGTTGGTGCGGGAAGTTTTCAAGGAATTAAAGAATGAGCTCCCGCCGAACGCCGATTTCGTCGTCATCGCCAGAAAGCCGGCGGCGGACATGAAATACGAGGAGGTCAAAAAAAGCCTCCTTCATGTTTTGAAAATTGCAAAAGCGTTGAACCGGAACGGCGGCAAGGATAAAAGTTGAAAGATCCGGCGGAAAATTCAACGTTTCTGCGAAAAAGCCGATCGGCAGGAAGGAAAAAGGGAAGAAAATTGTGGTAAAATTTTTATAAAACGGGTTAATCTGAAAACGGGATCTCGCTTTGCCGGAAATTTCACGGATGAATGAAGAATCTAAGGTCTGATATGGGAGGATACCTGTTAAGTGAAGAAAAAGGTTGTTGGAATCGGTCTCATTCCGCTCATCTTCTTTTTGTCCGGCTGCTCGGACGTGAACGAACCGATTACGGAGGACAGCGAAGGATTTTGGAACCAGTTGATCGTCTATCCGTTATCCTGGCTGATCGTTTCCATTGCCGGACTGTTTCCCGGAAAATTCGGCTACGGGCTTTCCATCATTATCGTGACCATTTTTATCCGCATTTTGATCCTTCCTTTCATGGTCAGCCAGATGAAAAGTTCGAAAAAAATGAACCTGATCCAGCCTGAACTGGAAAAATTGAGGAAGAAATACAGTTCCAAGGATGCCGTCACCCAGCAGAAACTGAAGGAAGAACAGCTGAAATTGCTGCAGAAGTACGAGATCAATCCCCTTTCCGGCTGCCTGCCGGCATTGATCCAAATGCCGATCCTGCTCGGGCTTTACCATGCCATCGTCCGCACCGAAGAAATAAAAAGCCATTCGTTTTTATGGTTTGATTTGGCTGCCCGTGATCCTTTCTACATTCTGCCCTTCTTGGCGGGCGCGACAACGTTCCTGCAGCAAAAAGTGATGATGAGAGGCGTGCCCTATCAAAATCCGCAGATGCAGATGATGCTTTGGCTGTTGCCCGTCATGATTGTCGGTTTTTCCTTTTTCGTCCCGTCCGCATTGGTCTTGTACTGGATTGTCGGAAATCTCTTTACCGTGGTTCAATCCTGGTTCATTAAAATTCCGGAGCTCGAGGCCAGGGCTCGCGGAACTTTGGGAGGAAGAAAAAATTGAAGCAAGTGACCGCCACCGGCCAAACCGTTGAAATGGCCGTCCAATCCGCATTGAATGAACTGAAAACGACGAAGGACCGGGTCGAAATTAAAATCATCGATGAAGGAAAAAGGGGTTTGCTCGGCATTTTCGGCTCCAGACCCGCGATCGTCAAGGTGACTTTGAAGACGGATCCTGTCGCGGAGGCAAAAAAATTTTTGCAAACCATCTGCGACGAAATGGATATCCCCGTTGTGATCCATGTGCGCACCGATAATCTTTTCATGCATATCGATCTGGAGAGCGAAAAGGCCGCCCTCCTGATCGGAAAAAGGGGGCATACGTTGAACGCCTTGCAGACCTTGACCCAGGCTCTCGTCAACCGCTACACGGACCATTATATGTCCGTCATTTTGGACGTGGAAAATTACCGGAGGAAAAGGGAAGAAAAGCTGACCGAGCTGGCGGAGCGCCTGGCGAAGAAGGTCGCCCGGGAGAAAAAGCCCTATTCTTTGGAACCGATGCCTTCCTATGAGAGAAAAATCATCCACAGCGCTTTGGCGGGTCATCCGGAAGTGACGACCTATTCCGTGGGGGAAGAACCGAAAAGGCATCTGGTCATCACCCCGAAAAACTGAGGATTTTTTTCAAACTGTTTTCGTGGCAGAGGGGATTGCCATTGAAAACAGTTTTTTCTATGCAGTTTTTTTGTTTTCTTGTATAATACTGTGGATAACTTTGTTTCAACGGGATATCCACATGTGGAAATTTTTTTATCATTTGTTTATTCACATGTGGATTTATTACAATAAAATTACGGCCGTTTATTAACGTCCTTGCTTTCCGATTGTTCTTGTCGGATTTTTCCGATGTTCCTATAGATTTTTTCTTAAGCGTGGTGACCCATGATGGAGTTTGATACGATCGCAGCCATTTCCACGCCGATCGGGGAAGGGGCGATCGGCATCGTCCGCCTGTCGGGGGAAAAGGCGATCGAGATCGCGGACCGGGTGTTCCGGAGCCCTTCCGGGAAAAAGCTGCAGGATGTCCCGTCCCATACGATCCATTACGGATATATTTTCGACACGAAGGAAGAACGGAAAATCGAAGAAGTGATGGTAACGGTGATGAGAAAGCCGCGCACCTTCACGAGGGAAGATGTGGTGGAAATCAATTGCCACGGCGGCCTGCTTGCCACCAATCGGGTGCTGGAGCTCGTTTTGTCCAACGGGGCGCGGCTTGCCGAGCCCGGGGAATTTACGAAACGGGCCTTTCTGAACGGCCGCATCGACCTGTCCCAGGCGGAGGCGGTCATGGATTTGATCCGGGCGAAAACGGACCGGGCGATGAACGTGGCCCTCGGCCAATTGGAAGGCCGGCTCTCCAGGCTGATCAAAAAATTGCGCCAGGAAATTCTGGAAGTCCTGGCCCAGGTGGAAGTGAACATCGACTACCCGGAATATGACGACGTGGAAGAAATGACCCATCAAATGATGCTCCAAAAAGCGGAATATGTAAGGAAGGAAATCGAAAAATTATTGGCGACCGCCAGGCAGGGGAAGATTTTACGGGAAGGACTGAAAACGGCGATCGTCGGCAGGCCGAACGTCGGGAAATCCTCCTTGTTAAACAGCCTCGTTCACGAAAACAAAGCGATCGTCACCGATATTCCCGGAACGACAAGGGACGTGATCGAAGAATTCGTCAACGTCCGGGGGGTTCCCCTGAAGTTGATCGATACGGCGGGAATCCGGGAAACGGAAGACGTGGTGGAAAAAATCGGAGTGGAAAAATCCCGGAAGATGCTAAAAGAAGCGGATTTGGTTCTTTTTCTGTTAAATTACAACGAGGAATTGACGGAAGAAGACCGCGGGCTGTTTCAGGCGATCCGGGATGCGGAGGCGGTCATCATCGTCAATAAAATCGATCTTCCGCAAAAAATTGATATGGAAGAAGTGAGACGGCTTGCCGACGGGAAAAAGGTGATTCCCGTTTCCGTGAAAGAGGAAAAGGGCATGGAAGAGCTGGAAGAAGCCATCGCTTCCATGTATTTCAGCGGCGAGATCGGGATGGATGAAACGGCGTTCGTCACGAACGCGAGGCATATCGCTTTGCTGAAGAAGGCGTTGGAATCCGTGGAGGACGTACTCAAAGGAATCGATCAAAAGATGCCGATCGATATGATCCAGATCGATATGACGAAGACTTGGGAAACCCTCGGGGAAATCATCGGGGAGAGCGTCCAGGACGAGCTCTTGGACCAGCTGTTTTCCCAATTCTGCCTCGGAAAATGATTCGAAAAGGAGGTTGAAAGATATGCAAACCTATGATGCCGGAAGCTATGACGTCATCGTCGTCGGCAGCGGCCATGCGGGATGCGAAGCGGCGCTCGCCGCGGCGCGGATCGGTGCGAAGACGTTGGTTTTGACCATCAATTTGGATATGGTCGCGTTCATGCCCTGCAATCCTTCCATCGGGGGACCGGCAAAAGGGATCGTCGTAAGGGAAATCGATGCCCTCGGGGGGGAAATGGGGAAAAATATCGACAAAACCTACATCCAAATGCGCATGCTGAACACCGGCAAGGGCCCAGCCGTGAGGGCTTTGCGGGCCCAGGCCGATAAAGTCCTTTACCAAAGGGAAATGAAAAAAACCTTGGAAAGGCAGCCGAACCTGACCCTCCGTCAAGGGATGGTGGAGAAACTCATCGTCGAGAACGGGGTTTGCCAAGGGGTCATTACAAAAACCGGCGCCGCTTACCGCGCCAAGGCCGTCGTTTTAACGACGGGGACCTTTTTGCGCGGCGAAATCATCATCGGCGAATTGAAATATTCCAGCGGGCCGAACAACCAGCAACCTTCCATCAAGCTGTCGGAAAATTTGGAGGAACTCGGTTTCCAACTCGTCCGTTTCAAAACGGGGACGCCTCCCCGGGTCAACAGCCGTACGATCGATTACAGCAAGACGGAAATCCAGCCGGGGGACAAGGAGCCGCGCGCCTTTTCCTACGAAACGACGACTTACATCACCGATCAGCTGCCTTGCTGGTTGACGTACACGACGGAAAGAAGCCATCAAATCATCGATGAAAATTTGCACCGGGCCCCGATGTTTTCCGGTATGATCAAAGGGCGGGGACCGCGGTACTGCCCCTCCATCGAGGACAAGGTTGTCCGGTTTCACGATAAGCCCCGCCATCAAATCTTTTTGGAACCGGAAGGAAGGGAAACGGAAGAAGTTTATGTGCAAGGATTGTCGACCAGCCTCCCGGAAGAAGTGCAGCAGGAATTGATCGCCAGCATCCCGGGACTGGAGAAGGCGGAAATGATGCGGCCCGGGTATGCGATCGAGTACGATGCCATCGTTCCTACCCAGCTGTGGCCGACATTGGAGACGAAATTGGTCAAAAACCTGTATACGGCGGGACAGATTAACGGTACGAGCGGCTATGAGGAAGCGGCCGGGCAAGGAATCATGGCGGGGATCAACGCGGCATTTAAAGCCCTGGGCAAGGATGAGGAAGTTGTTTTGAGCCGTTCCGACGCCTATATCGGCGTGATGATCGACGATCTGGTGACCAAAGGCGTCGTTGAACCGTACCGGCTCCTGACTTCCCGGGCGGAATACCGGCTGCTTTTGAGGCATGACAACGCCGATTTGCGCCTGACGGAAATCGGCTACCGGATCGGCCTGATTTCCGAAGAACGTTACAGAAAATTTTTGCTGAAGAAACAGCAAATCGAAGCGGAATTGAACCGTCTCCGGTCGACGATCATCCGCCCCGACGAGAAGGTGCAAAAATTGATTCAAAGCGTCGGCGGAAGCGAACTGAAAGACGGCATAAAGGCGTCTGATCTGTTGAAACGGCCGGAGATGACTTACGAACACATCAAACAATTGGTTCCCGCCCCGGAAGAACTGTCGCCTGAAGTGGAAGAACAAGTGGAAATTCAAATCAAGTATGAAGGCTATATACAAAAGTCCCTCCAACAAGTGGAAAAAATGAAAAAATTGGAGGACAAAAAGATTCCCGCGGACATCGATTATGACGCCATTTTCGGCCTTGCCAACGAAGCGAAGGAGAACTTGAAAAAGGTGCGGCCCCTTTCCATCGCCCAGGCTTCGCGCATACCGGGCGTCAATCCCGCCGATATTTCCATTTTGTTGGTTTATTTGGAACAGGGAAAAATCGCCCGCGTCAGCAACCAATAAAGACAGGAAGATGGCCATGAACACGGAACAATTTATCGAAGCGCTAAACGAGCACCATATTTCCTTGACGGCCCGGCAGCTGGAACAATTTGAAACCTATTGGGCCCTTCTTTCCGAATGGAACGAAAAAATGAACCTGACTTCCATCAACGGAAAAGAACAGGTCTATTTAAAACATTTCTATGATTCGTTGACCGCTTCCTTTTTCGTCGATTTGAAAAGCTCCCCGTTGCAGATTTGCGATGTCGGGTCGGGGGCCGGATTTCCGGGCATTCCATGGAAAATCGTTTTTCCCCAGCTGCGTTTGACCATCATCGATTCCTTGAAAAAAAGAATCCTTTTTCTAACGGAATTGGTGAACCGGCTGCAGCTGGAAGGGGTTACCCTTTTCCATGAACGCGCGGAAAACGCCGGCCAAAACGGGGATTTTCGGGAAAAATTCGATGTGGTGACGGCCCGGGCCGTCGCCAGGTTGTCCGTTTTGTCCGAGTTTTGCCTGCCCCTCGCCAAGCCGGGAGGCGTCTTTCTTGCCATGAAAGGTCCCGGGGTCAAAGAGGAAATCAAAGAAGGGAAAAGGGCGATTTCGATCCTGGGCGGCAAGATCGCATCCGTCCATACCTTGGCGCTCCCCTATGAAAACAGCGAGCGGAACATTATTTTGATCGAAAAAGTGAAAAACACGCCGAAAAAATATCCGAGAAAGCCCGGGATTCCGGTAAAATCGCCGCTTTGACCGAAGGCCCGGGACCGTTTCCTTGCCATAGGATGCAGGAACTTCCCGGCGGCTGGAGAAATAAGTAAGTAATGGACTAGGGAGTATGATGAAGGTGGTGTCGGCCAATGAAACATCCGTTTTCGAAGATTTTCGGGCTGGGTGACAAGGAGAGCCGGGATTTTGGATTGGATCAGGAGATCGAGAATCCGAACGAAGAAGTGAAACAGATACCTATCGACCAGATCCACCCCAACCGCTTCCAACCGCGGACGGTTTTTGACGACGAAAAGATCGATGAGCTGGCGAGCACGATCCATACCCACGGCATCATCCAGCCGATCGTCGTCAGGGAAATCGGGACATCCCAATACGAAATCATCGCCGGTGAGAGACGTTTCCGGGCGGCAAAAAAACTTGGCTGGAGCACGGTCCCCGCGCTGGTCAAAAATTTGAACGATGCCCAATCCGCTTCCATTGCCCTGATCGAAAATTTGCAGCGGGAAGAATTGTCCCCCATTGAAGAGGCGATGGCCTACGACAAGCTGCTGGAAATCCACCACCTCACCCAGGAAGCCCTCGCCCAACGTTTGGGAAAAGGGCAATCGACCGTCGCCAACAAACTGCGGCTGCTCAAACTTCCGAAACAGGTCCAGGATGCCCTGCTGAACAAAAAAATTACCGAGCGCCACGCCCGTGCCCTGATTCCGTTAAAGGACGAGGAAAAACAATTGAAGCTTTTGGACGAAATCCTGGAAAAGCATTTGAACGTGAAACAGACGGAAGAAAGGGTTCAGAAACTGCTGGCCAGCGAGTCGGCCCCGAAGCCCAAGCCGAAACGGATCTCTTTAAGCAAAGATCTCCGCATTGCCGTGAATACGATCCGGCAATCGATGGCGATGGTGAAAAAGAGCGGAATCCCTGTCGAAGCCGACGAGGAAGAATTGGAAGATTATTATCAAATTACGATAAAAATACCGAAAAAGAAAAAATAGTCCCTTCTTTCTTTTTTCCAAACTTCCGAAGGGCTTCCCCCGAACACCGGTCCCGGCGATCCTTGGGGGCCTGCCGGGATCCGCGCCGGAAAGCGGCAGAAAAAAGCCCCTCTTTTTTGGCCTGTCGGCTCCGACTCGGACTCCGTTTCATCCCGATCTTCCCTTATTGTCAATAACGTCCGGCAAAGCCGGTATTTTTGGATCAAGGATATCCTCGCTTCCCTTCCGGATATCCTTTTTATCATTCTTCATTTTTTCCGATCGGAAAAATCAAAGATTCGCAGATTCCTTTCGTTCCGGTTCACAGGCTGCGCCTCCGGACGGCAGACCGCCCTTCCCTTCTCCGTTGCGGAAACCATTTCGTTGGTTTATCATTTTTTCATGTCCGTCTCTTTTTCCTTTTTTTGTGCCTGGCTTTTTTGCGGGATGGGCGGTTTTTTCTTTATATTTCGTGATAAAATAGAAGCTGAATAGTTTCTTGCGGGGTAGGTGACATCGTGGGTAAAATCATTGCTGTTGCGAACCAAAAAGGGGGAGTCGGCAAAACGACCACATCGGTTAACTTGGCCGCATGCCTGGCCTATATCGGGAAGAAAGTGTTGATCGTGGATGTGGATCCCCAGGGAAATGCGACGAGCGGCATCGGCATTGAAAAAGCGGATGTGAGCCAATGCGTTTATGATATTTTGATAGACGAAGTAGAAACGAAGAAGGTCATTATTCCGACCGATGTGGAGAATCTGTACATCATCCCTTCCACGATCCAGTTGGCAGGGGCGGAAATCGAGCTCGTTCCGACGATCTCCCGGGAAATCCGTTTGAGGCGCGCCCTAGAACAGGTCAAGGATGATTATGATTATATCATCATCGATTGTCCGCCGTCCCTTGGCTTGTTGACCATCAACGCGCTGACCGCTTCCGATTCCGTCATCATTCCGGTGCAATGCGAATATTACGCGTTGGAAGGCTTGAGCCAATTGTTGAATACCGTCCGTTTGGTCCAAAAACATTTAAACAAGAAATTGCGGATCGAAGGCGTTTTGTTGACGATGTTGGACGCCCGGACAAACTTGGGAATTCAAGTCATCGACGAAGTGAAGAAATATTTTCAGGATAAAGTATACAAAACGATCATTCCGAGGAACGTCCGCCTGAGCGAAGCACCCAGCCACGGAAAGCCCATTATCGTTTATGACCCCCGTTCGAAGGGGGCGGAAGTTTATATCGAATTAGCAAAGGAAGTGGTGGCTAATGGCTAAGGCTCTCGGCAAAGGCCTGGAATCCCTTTTCCCCGCCATGGAAATCTCCGAAGAAGAGACGATTCAGGAAATCAGCATCGATGAAATCCGGCCCAATCCTTATCAGCCGCGGAAAAATTTCAAAGACGAAACCATTGATGAATTGAAACAATCGATTTTGGAACACGGGATTCTGCAGCCCCTGATCGTCCGCAAAAGTGTCAAAGGCTATGAAATTGTCGTCGGCGAAAGGCGTTACCGGGCCGCCAAAGAAGCCAACATGAAAACCGTTCCGGCGGTTGTCCGGAAAATGGACGACCGGCAAATGATGGAACTCGCCCTTTTGGAAAACCTGCAAAGGGAAGATTTAACCCCGATCGAAGAGGCGTCCGCTTATCAGGTGCTGATGGACAGGTTGAATTTGACCCAGGAGGAGTTGGCCAAACGCCTCGGAAAAAGCCGGCCTCATATCGCCAACCATGTCCGCCTTCTGTCATTGCCCGCCTATGTGCAGAAGCTCATTAACGATCAGAAAATTTCCATGGGCCATGGACGCGCCTTGTTGGGGCTGAAGAAAAAGGAAAAAATGAAGGCGGTCGTGGAAAAAATCTTGAAGGAACAGCTGAACGTCCGCCAGCTGGAAGCCCTGATTCAGGAATTAAACAAAAATGTTTCACGTGAAACATCGAAAAAGAGCGAGCAGAAAAAGGACGTGTTCATTTTGGAAGCCGAATCGTTGCTGCGGGAGCGGCTCGGCACCAATGTAAAGATCAAACAGTCCAAAAACAGGGGCAAAATAGAGATCGAATTTTTCTCCAAGGAAGATTTAAACCGGATATTGGAAATGTTCGGCCCGGAACCGTTATAATAAGTCATTGGACAATGGCTTATTTTTTTTATCATCCTATGTAACCGTCCCGGGCGGCGCCGAAGACGGAAGCCGTGGAAAACGGCTGTCCTCATGTCGAAGTTTCTGCGGAAAACCGATGGGAAGCCCCGCTTGCGGCCGGTCCGGACGTCAGCCGCGGCAGGGAAACACCGGCCGCGTGCGGAAGCGCCCTTTTTATCGCGTCTCCGATTTCCGCTTGCGGAAATCACTCCGCCTTTCTTCCTTCGATCCGGGATTGGTAGAACAAACCCGCCTGATAAATCCCTTCCGTTATCGTTTTCGCCAGCGCCATGACCAGATACAGCCGGGTATTTTGCAAGATGAAAAATTCCATCAGCCCTCCGGCGTTTACGATCCCGGTAATATGCGAATGGCCGACGAAAGGCAGATCCTTTTGCATGGCGGCCCCGGGCTTCAAAGGCCCGGGTTTGACGGAAATGGTCCCGACGTTCTCCGGACGCCCCAAACATGCATCGACGGCGATGATGAAAGGCTGGGCCAACGCCCGGTTCACTTCCTCCAGCTTTTCCTTTAAATTGACCGCATGGACCGGATCTTCCAGCGTGCCGAACACGTGGAAGTTTTCCGGCAGCGTTTTTTCCAGCAGGTGGGTGCCGACGAGGGGACCCAGCGAGTCACCCGTGGAACGGTCGGTGCCGATGCAAAAAAGGACGATCGGGACGGATCTTTCTTTCGGCAAAAGGGAAAAAAGGAGTTCGGCGATCTTTCGCGACGAGAAGGACTCGTTCCAGTAAATGTTTGCCCGGTCTTCTTTTCGATTCGGTAAGATTTTCATGGCATGACCTCCGGCCTTCTTGGATCCAGTATTACTAGTTTAGTAACGGCGGGCGGTTTTTATACGAGAAAACGGACGTTTTTTAAAGGGCCGGGCGTTTCTTTATAAATGAACCGATTAATTGTAAACTAAAAATGAAACTTCTGTTCTAGAAAAGACGGGGAGGGAATCATTTTGGAAGAAAAAACGTTCGAACTGAATGACATAGTGGAAATGAAAAAACCTCATCCGTGCGGAACGAATCGTTGGAAAATCATCCGGATGGGCATGGACATCCGGATCAAATGTATGGGCTGCCAACACAGCGTTTTAATGCCGAGAAAGGAATTTACAAGGAAATTGAAAAAGGTGCTGGGACCCGAATCCGAAGCCGAATAATCCCCCTCGGTCCCGGATTCGTCCGTTCCGCAATTATTGAAAGGAACGGCGGCCCTGCTCGGCAGCCTTGATGGAGGGCCGTATGCCGGGCGGTTCGGATGGCGCCCGGAAATTTGTTGATCGGAAAAGCCGCCGGTTTTCTTTTCTGAGGACCCTTCGTCCATCCGGAGCCAAACCGGCATGAACGTCCCTTTGACCCGGACCGCCGTTTCCCCTTCCCGGAATAGGCTGCCTTGTCCCGCGCGGGGACGGACCGGCTACCGGCAAGCTCCGCGGCTCTTGTAATTTTTCCATGGACTAACTATAATGGGTAAAGACCGTTTGCAGGTGCTCTTTTTCATGTTTATTGAGGTTCGGATAGGAGTGAATCATGATGGGATTGACAGCGGGGATCGTCGGTTTGCCGAATGTGGGGAAATCGACCCTTTTTAATGCCATTACCCAGGCCGGTGCGGAAGCGGCCAATTATCCTTTCTGTACGATCGATCCCAATGTCGGGATCGTTGAAGTCCCGGACCGGAGGCTGGACAAGCTGGCTGAAATGTTCCAGCCGCAAAGAAAGGTCCCCACAACCTTCGAATTTACCGATATTGCCGGCATTGTGAAAGGCGCGAGCAAGGGGGAAGGACTGGGGAACAAATTCCTTTCCCACATTCGCCAAGTGGATGCCATCTGCCATGTCGTCCGCTGTTTTGATGACGAGAACATCACCCATGTTTCCGGAAAGGTCGATCCCGTTTCCGACATCGAAACGATCAATCTGGAACTGATATTGGCCGATCTGGAACTGGTCGACAAAAGGATCGCCAAAGTGGAAAAGCTGGCGAAACAAAAGGACAAAAAGGCGATGGCGGAATTTGAAGTGTTGTCCATGCTGAAAGACGCCTTCGAAAAGGAGCTGCCCGCCAGGACGATCGAATTCAATGAAGAACAGCTGAAAATCGTGAAGGGCTACCAATTGCTGACGATAAAGCCGGTCTTGTACGTGGCCAACGTCGGCGAAGATGATCTGTTGGATTCCGACGGAAACGAGTATGTCCGGCAAGTGAAGGCTTACGCGGAAAAGGATCACGCCGAAGTTGTCGTCATCTGCGCAAAGATCGAGGCGGAAATCGCCGAATTGGACGGTGAAGAAAAATCATCCTTTTTAAAGGAGCTGGGCATTGAGCAGTCCGGTTTGGACCAGATGATTCAAAAGGCCTATCATTTGCTGGGGTTGGCCACCTTCTTCACGGCAGGTGCCCCGGAGGTAAGGGCGTGGACCTTCAAAAAGGGGATGACAGCCCCCCAGTGCGCCGGCATCATCCATTCCGATTTCGAAAAGGGCTTTATCCGGGCGGAAACCGTCTCCTATGAAGACTTGATGGCCTGCGGATCGATGGCTGCCGCCAGGGAAGCGGGAAAAGTCCGGCTGGAAGGAAAGGATTACCTCGTTCAGGACGGGGACATTATCCATTTCCGTTTTAACGTTTGAAAATGTCACCGCGGAACATCCCCTGAAAATGTCAACCCCGGAAAAGTTGACATGAAAAAATCAATCCAAGGCTCGGGGCGGGGGCGTATGGCGGCAAAATTTTCGGCCGATCTTTTCATGGGCCGCCGCGAAATGTTGTATACCCGGGAACAATATGATATAATGGTTAATCGTGAGTAATGAGATATTGCTCCTTGCTCTTTTTATAAGAGCCTTATGTCCAAAAGGAGGTGAACGTCCGTGAGAAAATACGAGATTTTGTACATCATCCGTCCGGATATTGATGAGGAAGGGAAAAAGACGCTCGTTGAACGTTTTGACAACGTTTTGAAAGAAAACGGCGCCGAAATCATTGAATCCAAAGAATGGGGAAGACGCCGCCTGGCTTATGAAATCAAAAAATACCGGGACGGCATTTACCACCTTATCAATCTCAGGTCGGAACCGAAAGCCGTTCAAGAATTCGATCGGCTGGCGAAAATTAACGATGACATCATTCGGCACATGATCGTTAAACTGGAAGACTGAGATCCGCAAATGTTTCACGTGGAACATTCCGAAGGAAGGAGTTGATTCTGATGTTGAACCGGGTTGTTCTTGTCGGGCGGCTGACGAAGGATCCCGATCTGCGCTATACGCCCAACGGGATTCCCGTGGCTACTTTCACCCTGGCCGTGAACCGGACATACACGAACCGGCAAGGAGACAGGGAAACGGATTTTATTAATTGCGTCGTCTGGAGAAAGCAGGCGGAAAACGTCGCCAACTATTTGAAAAAAGGAAGTTTGGCGGGCGTCGACGGCCGGCTGCAGACAAGAAATTACGAAGCGCAAGACGGCAGGAGAGTGTATGTGACGGAAGTTGTGGCGGACAGCGTGCAATTTTTGGAGCCGAGAGCCGTTTCCGCAAGCCGGGAAAGCTCGCAAAGCTTTGGCGACCCGTTCGGTTCCAGTCAGAATCAACCCAAGCCTTCGGATGACCCGTTTCGAAACGATGAGCCGTTTTTTGATGACGGCGAACCCATCGATGTTTCCGACGATGATTTGCCGTTCTAAAACAATCCTGAGAAAAGGGGTGAACAGAGCATGGCAGCCCGAAAAGCGCGCGCGAAACGGAAAAAGGTTTGCTATTTTACGGCGAACGGAATCACCTACATTGACTATAAAGACGTCGATCTTTTGAAGAAATTCATTTCCGAACGGGGAAAGATCTTGCCCCGCCGTGTGACCGGAACGAGCGCGAAATATCAAAGAATGCTGACGAAAGCCATCAAAAGGGCACGGCAAATGGCGCTTCTTCCGTATGTTGCGGATGACAAATAATCCGTGGAACGGCGTCCGAGCCGTTTGGAACCAAGCTGACTCCACTTGATCAAGAGTCAGCTTTTTCATTTGCCGAAAATGTGGAAACCCGCCGGAATGGAAATGGGAAAGGGCATTCCATAATGAGCTTGAAGGAGTATAATAATATCGATAAAATAAAAAACATACTCCTTTTCAGTCACTTTCATTGAAAAAGATTTTTCTGCCGGATAGATAAATGAGGTGTTCCAGTGAAAACGAAACAGATTGCCGAAGGCGCCTTATGTTTGGCCTTTTACGCTTTGCTTGTCTTCCTGTTTGTCTATCTCCCCGTGGTCGGGACGATCGCAACTTTTTTCTCTGCGGTTCCTTTCATCTATTTGACGGCGAAGTACGGCTGGAAATTCGGGGGATTCTTTTTCCTCGGATCCCTCGCGGTATCCTTTATGATCGGTTCATTTGCGTCCCTTCCGGTCACTGTCCTGTTCGGCTTGACCGGTACGGTTGCCGGCTGGACGATCCATGCGAAAAAGGGGCGCGGCGTCATCTTTGCCTGTTCCGTGCTTGCGTTTTTATTGAATCTCATCGCCCAATACGCGGCCGCGGCCGTTTTCTTCCATTGGAATGCGATTGAGGAAATGAAGGATATGATCGACGAATCGGTGGAAATGACGGAGAAAATCATGCGGGCAACGGGACAGAATATGGATGATGCCCAATACGACCAGCTTCTGCAATTGTCCCAATTGTTTTCGGTGCTTCTTCCTTCCTTTTTCGTCATCATTTCGGCGGCCATGGTGCTGATCATCCAATGGGTTTCTTTTCCGGCGGTCCGAAGGATGGGAATCGAGATCCCTAAGGCCGTTCCCTTCCGGGAATTGAGCTTCCCGAAAAGCATCATCTGGTATTATTTGGCCGTACTGGTCCTTTCCCTTTTTGTGGAGACGGATGCAAGTTCTTTTCTTTATCAGGCGGTAACGAACCTTTCATACATCTTGCAATTGGTTTTTACCGTACAGGGCGCCGCCTTTCTTTTCTTTTTCTTTCATGCGCGGAAAGTATCCAAGGCCGTCCCGGCGGTATTGACGATCCTTTGCCTTTTAAATCCCTTGTTTTTGTTGATTCTGCGCATTGTGGGGATCATGGATCTCGGATTCGATTTGCGGTCGAAAATCAGACCGCAGAGGTGACGGGAGGAATGGCGGCCTCTCGGGCCGAAGGCCGGCAAAAGACGAAGGGAGGCCGTCTGCCGGCAAAATCGATCGCCGGATTCCTTTTATCTCTTTTGAAAGCATTTTAGGAGTTGGAACATATGCCTTCATTATTACGAAAAAGCCAAATTCGCATGCTGATTTTCGCCCAGTCCCTGGCGATGTTCAGTTTTTTCCTTTTCTTCGCCTTCGACCGATGGGCAGTCAGCGCCGCAGGGTTCATCCTGTATCTCCTTTTCGCATATCTTCTGCTGAAACGGGACAGATGGTACCGGAAAGAAGTGGAAGAATATATTTCCGTGCTTTCCTACCGACTGAAAAAAGTCGGCGAGGAAGCCTTGCTGGAAATGCCGATCGGCATCCTGCTGATTAACGACGATTACGATATCGAATGGGCGAATCCGTACATGGCTTCCTGCTTCAAGGAAGAATCTTTGGTGGGCCGTTCGCTGTATGACGTGGCGGACGATTTGATCCCGCTCCTGAAAAAAGAAGAGGAAACGGGAACGGTTGATTTATCGGGCCGGAAGTATAAGGTGATTTATAAAAAGGAAGAAAGGCTGCTTTACTTCTTCGATATCACCGAACAGGCTGCCCTGGAAAAAATGTACCAGGAAGAAAAGCCGGTCATCGGCATCATCTTTTTGGACAATTACGATGAAGTCACCCAGGCGATGGATGACCAGGAACGGGGAAGCTTAAACAACCGGATCGCTTCCTTGTTGAATGAATGGGCCCAGGATCAGGGTGTTTTCCTGAAACGGGTTTCCTCCGACCGCTATGTCGCCTTTCTTAACGAAAAGATCCTGGCGAACCTGGAGGAAAACAAATTTTCCATCCTGGACTTCGTAAGGGAATCCACTTCCAAAAACAAAACCCCCATCACATTAAGCATCGGCATCGGTTCCGGCGTTTCCTCCCTGCCCGAATTGGGGGTGCTCGCCCAGTCAAGTCTGGACTTGGCCCTCGGACGGGGCGGGGATCAAGCGGCGATCAAACTTCCCAACGGTCGGGTGAAGTTTTACGGGGGAAAAACGAATCCGATGGAGAAGCGGACGCGGGTAAGGGCGCGGGTCATTTCCCACGCCTTGCGGGAATTGATCCTGGAAAGTTCGCGCATCTTCATTATGGGCCACAAATACCCCGACATGGACGCCATGGGGGCATCCATCGGTCTGTTAAATATTGCCCGCATGAATAATAAGGAAGCATATGTTATACTAGATGAACAGAAAATCGATTCGGGCGTGCGAAAATTGCTGGCGGACATCAAACAGCATCCCGAGCTCGGGCCCAGGCTGATTTCTCCCGAGAGGGCGCTGGACATCATCGAGCAAAAATCCCTTTTGATCGTTGTCGACACCCATAAACCGTCCCTTGTCATCGAAGAAAAACTGGCCCACCGGATCGACAGGATCGTCGTCATCGACCACCACCGGAGAAGCGAGGAATTTTTCAAAAATCCGTTGCTCGTCTATATGGAACCTTATGCCTCATCCACTTCGGAACTGGTTACCGAAATTTTGGAATACCAGCCCAATCCGAAAATCGAAATGCTGGAAGCGACGGCCCTGTTGGCGGGGATTATCGTCGATACGAAGAGCTTTACCTTGAGGACGGGATCAAGGACCTTCGACGCCGCTTCCTTTCTCCGCTCGAAGGGTGCCGATACGATCCTGGTCCAGAAATACTTTAAAGAAGACGTGGAATCGTATTTGAAACGGGCGAGATTGATCGAAAAGGCCAAGTTTTACCCCCGGGGCATCGCCGTGGCCAAAGGGGATCCTTCCGTACGATACAGCCAGGTTCTGATCGCCCAGACCGCCGATACGCTGCTGATGATGGAAGATGTGGACGCGTCCTTTGTCATTTCCGAACGGTCCGATCAAACGGTTGCCATCAGCGCCCGTTCCCTCGGAAAAATCAATGTGCAGCTTATCATGGAACAGCTGGACGGCGGGGGCCACTTGACGAACGCGGCCACCCAACTCCACGATGTTTCCGTGGACGAAGCGGAAAAAATGCTGCTGAAAGCGATCGATGATTATTTTGAAGGGGGAAAGCAGGAATGAAGGTCATTTTTTTGAAAGACGTGAAAGGCAAAGGAAAAAAGGGAGAAGTGAAAAACGTGGCGGACGGCTACGCCCAAAACTACCTCATTAAAAACGGGCTGGCCGTTGAAGCGACGGAAGCGAATCTGAAAACATGGGAAGCGAAAAAGAGGAAAGAGCAAAAATTGGCTGAACAGGAATTGGAAGAAGCGAAAAAATTAAAAGAAACCTTGGAGAAGCTCACGGTGGAATTGAAGGCGAAGGCGGGCGAAGGCGGAAGGTTGTTCGGCTCCATCACCTCCAAACAGATTGCAGAGCATTTGGAAGGGGAAAAGGGGATCAAAATCGATAAAAGGAAGATCGATTTAAAGGAACCGATCCGTTCTTTAGGCTATACAAAGGTTCCGGTCAAGCTCCATCCCCAGGTGACGGCCGAACTGAAGATCCATATCCGGGAAGAAAGCGAATAAGGGACGGACCGGTTCCGGATGCCTTATGGCTGCAAGGGGTTCTTGGGCATACAAAAATTACTTCGCAAAAAGGCCGGTTTCGAATAAGTGGATTCGACGGGCTGAAAAACGTCATTTGTTTACTTCGCAATAAAACCGGTTCCGAATACCATGGATGCACGGGGGTAGCCTGAGAAATGAACGATCTTTTAATCGACCGCACACCTCCTCAAAACATAGAAGCGGAGCAAGCCGTTTTGGGGGCCATCTTCCTCGAGCCGGAGTCCATCCATATTGCCGCGGAACGGCTGCTTCCCGAAGATTTTTACCGCACCGCCCACCAAATCATCTTTCAGACCATGCTCAAGCTCCATGACCAGGGGAAGGCTGTCGATATCATTACCGTCACCGAAGAACTGGCCGCCGCCAAACAGCTGGAAGCGGCCGGCGGGGTATCCTATCTGACCGATTTGGCCGCTTCCGTCCCCACCGCGGCAAACATCGATTACTACGCCGGGATCGTCCAGGAAAAGTCCTTGCTGCGCCGGCTGATCCGCGCCGCATCGACGATCGCCCAGGAAGGATACACCCGGGAAGACGATGTGGAAGATCTGCTGGCCGATGCGGAACGAAGGATCCTCGAAGTTTCCCAACGGAGGAATGTCGGCTCCTTTCAAAATATACGGGACGTGCTCGTCCGCACCTACGATAAAATCGAAAAACTGCATAACCGGAAAGGGGACATCACCGGGATCCCGACCGGGTTTATCGAATTGGACCGGATGACGGCGGGGCTGCAAAAAAACGATTTGATCATCGTCGCCGCCAGGCCGTCGGTCGGGAAGACCGCCTTCGCCCTCAATATCGCCCAAAACGTGGCGACGAAAACGGATGAAAATGTGGCGATATTTTCGTTGGAAATGGGGGCGGAGCAGCTGGTGATGCGGATGCTCTGCTCGGAAGGCAACATCAATTCGCAAAATTTGCGGACGGGCCGGCTGACGGACGAAGATTGGAAAAAATTGACCATGGCGATGGGGAGCTTGTCCAATGCGGGAATTTTTATCGATGACACCCCGGCGATCCGGGTTTCCGAAATCCGGGCCAAATGCCGCCGGTTGAAGCAGGAACACGGCTTGGGCCTGGTGATCATCGACTATTTGCAATTGATCCAGGGCAGCGGGCGGGTCAAGGAAAACCGCCAACAGGAAGTCTCGGAAATCTCCCGGTCGTTGAAGGCCCTTGCCCGGGAACTGGAAGTGCCCGTCATCGCCCTTTCCCAGTTGTCCAGGGGAGTCGAACAGCGGCAGGACAAACGTCCGATGATGTCGGACATCCGGGAGTCGGGAAGCATCGAGCAAGACGCGGATATTGTCGCCTTCCTGTACCGGGACGATTATTACAACAAGGATTCCGAAAATAAAAATATCATCGAGATCATCATCGCCAAGCAGAGAAACGGTCCGGTCGGCACCATCCAATTGGCCTTCGCCAAGGAATACAATAAGTTCGTCAACCTCGACCGCCGTTATGAGGAGGCCTCCATTCCCCCGGGGGCTTAATGCATACATCCGTTGGATTTTTCCAACGGGTTTTTTGTTTTTGGCCGGCAGAACCCGGACCGCCGTCGAATAAATACGAACATTTGACCCATAATATCCATATATTGTTCGTTTGTGATATTGACTTTCCCGGGGCGGGTGGTAAACTATTCATGTCGAGAGGATCCGAAAAAATGCCTTGCAAGGCCGCGGAAAAATCTCCCGTTTATCGGAAGGAAGGAACGCCGGACCGTGAAAGGGCGCTTGGAAATTTAAAATTTTGAAGGGGTGCAAAAATGACTTCAGTCGTCGTTGTCGGAACCCAATGGGGCGATGAAGGAAAGGGAAAGATTACCGATTTTTTGGCGGAAAGGGCCGATGTCATCGTCCGTTATCAGGGCGGGGACAATGCGGGCCATACGATCCGGTTTCAGGGAAAAACCTTGAAGCTTCACCTCATTCCTTCGGGGATTTGTTATCCCGACAAATTATGCGTCATCGGCAACGGGGTTGTCATCAATCCGAAAACATTGATCAATGAGCTGGAATATCTCAAGAAGGAAAATATTCCGGCGAACCGGCTGCGGATCAGCAATCGGGCCCATCTGATCATGCCTTACCATCTTCTTTTGGATGAACTGGAAGAAAAAAGCAAGGGCGCATCCCAAGTCGGAACGACAAAAAAAGGGATCGGGCCCGCATACACGGACAAAATTTCCCGCAACGGAATCCGGATGATCGACCTGCTGGACAAAGAAACCTTCTATGAAAAGCTGAGCCGGCAAATCGAGGCCAAAAACCGGCTGCTCGAAAGATTATACGGCGCCGAAGGGTTCTCCTTGCGAGAGGTCTTTGAAGAATATTACGAATACGGACAAAAACTGAAAGAATATGTTTGTGACACCTCCAAATTGATCAATGAGGAGATGGAAAAGGGAAAACGGGTTCTTTTTGAAGGGGCCCAAGGCACGATGCTGGATATCGACCACGGGACCTATCCCTATGTCACCTCCTCAAATCCGGTGGCGGCCGGGGCGGCGGCCGGCGCCGGGGTCGGGCCCGGCAAAATCAATGAAGTGGTTGGCGTGGCAAAAGCCTACACGACCAGGGTGGGAGAGGGCCCTTTTCCGACGGAGATCACCGGAAAGACGGCCGAGGCCATTCGCGAGGCGGGACGGGAATACGGGACGACAACGGGAAGGCCGAGAAGGATCGGCTGGTTTGACTGCGTCGTCGTAAAGCATGCGAAAAGGGTGAACGGCATTACCGCATTGTCTTTGAATTCCGTCGACGTCCTGACCGGCATTGATCCCGTAAAAATCGCCGTGGCCTATGAATACAAAGGGCGGCGAATGGACGAATTTCCGGCGAGCCTGAAACAGCTGTCGGAATGCGAACCGGTATACGAAGAACTTCCCGGCTGGACGGAAGATCTGTCCGGATGCCGTTCCTTGGAAGAACTGCCGGAAAACGCGAGAAGATATATCGAACGCATTTCGGAATTAACCGGCATTCCCTTGGCCATTTTTTCGACAGGCCCCGACCGGGCTCAGACGAATGTTGTAAAAAAAATCTTCAAATAAAGGGAAAAACTGCCTGGTGCATGGTTCACACCGGGCAGTTTTTTATGGAAATTAATAAAGAAAATATATTCATGTAAAGAAAGGAAACAAAATGTAATATAAATGTAATATTTTTATCCTCCGTGAAAAGATAAAAGGCGAGAAGGAACGGTTATTAAACATTGAAACTGGGAAAATAGAAACAATAAATCGTCACGCAGGCCGGATTTTGTAAAAATATGGTTATAATTATACATTTGCTTTACAAAATGAAAACGAACAAGCTGTACGGAAGGAATTTGTGGTACATTTAAAAAAACAGTATTTTTAGAGAGTTTCAGATTATTTTGGGAGGAAAAAGAATGGGTTTTCACCTTCTGGAGAACATCTCCAAAATAACTGAAAGAGCGGAAAGGATTCGTGCCCAATCTGCCAGTACCGCGAAAAAAACCCTCATCGCGACAATTGTCATGTCCACGATTTCCATACATACCTCTTTTGCTGCAGCGAACGACATGAATAAAGTCACAAAACTAAAAACGATCTATCACGTTTACGTCAATGATCATTATTTGGGCGCCGTTTCCGACAAGGACCGGGTGGAAGCGTTCATCAACGAAAAGATGGAAAAGATCAAGGAGAAGTACAAAGGCTTCGATTTCACCTACAAGACGGATGAAGTGGCCTTCGTTCCGGAGCAGATTTTCCGTAACACTGCCGTAGAGAACGAAGAGGTTTTGTCCGAAATTGACAAAGAATATCAAATCCAAGTGGAAGCCGTTGCCTTGAAAATCGACGGAAAAATCGTCTCTTATTTGGAAAATTTGGAAAAGGTCGACGAAGCCATTGAAAAATTGAAATTGCAGTATGTGTCCAAAGAAGATTTGGAAAAGATCGAAAAGTTGAAAAACGCGAAAGGGCCTTTGCCCGCATTGAAAAAAGGTGAAAGCCGCTTATTAGACGTCAAACTTTCGAGAAATGTTACAGTTTCTTTGGAAAAAGTGAAACCCGAACAGGTCCTTTCGGTGGATGACACCGTGAAGCTGTTGCAAAAAGGAACCTTGGAGGAACGGAAATACACCGTACAGGAAGGCGATGTTTTAGGGACGATCGCCGAAAAGCACGGTTTGAAATTAAAACAGCTGCTGGAATTGAATCCGGGAATCAAGGAAGATACCCTGCTGCAAATCGGCGATCAGCTGAACGTAACGGTGAAAAAGCCCTATTTGGATGTTGTCGTTGAAAAAGAAGTGTATGCTGAAGAAAAGATTCCGTATGAACGGAAGGTCATCGAAGATTCCTCCATGTACAAAGGGGATACGAAAGTCGTCCAGGAGGGCTCCGAAGGGAAACGGGCCGTCACCTATGTCGTCAGCGAAAGGAACGGGCGGGAGATCGCCAGGAAGGAAAAGGGCGAGAAGATCTTGAAACAGCCCGTTGCTTATATCGTCCGTAAAGGCACGAAGGTCATTCCCTCCCGCGGCACGGGGAATTTCGCCTGGCCGACGAACGGCGGTTACATATCCAGCCACGTCGGATACCGGTGGGGCCAGTTCCATAAGGGAATCGATATCGCAAGACCTTATGACCGAATCATTCGGGCCGCCGATAACGGCGTCGTCGTTTCCGCGGGGTGGGACGGCGGTTATGGAAACAAAATTGTCATCGACCATCGCAACGGTTTTCGCACCGTATACGCCCATCTGGCCTCGATCAATGTCAGGGTGGGGCAGACGGTGGCCCGGGGCGCGAAGATCGGCGTGATGGGAAGCACCGGGGATTCCACCGGCGTGCACCTGCACTTTGAAGTTTACAAAAACGGCGCCTTGCAAAATCCGCTGAATTATTTAAGATAGAGGTTAGAGGAAGAGGGATAAGCTGCTTCAAAAAGCCGCATGGCGGGCTTTTAAGCAGCTTTTTCTTTTGAGGGGATCTCTCCCGCCGGAAAACATCTTTTCCGGCGGAGTTTTGCCTTTGGGGCTTGTTCCCGTCCCTCCGGGACGGCGGAATCCGCCCGTGCGGGATTTGGCAAGTGGATCGGGATGGCGGGGAAAAGACGAGGTCCGTCCTAGGAGATACGGAGGAATCTCCCCCCGGTGTCCTTGGCCGCTGCGGGGCGCTTTTTCGGGAAATCTTAAACCGGACCCCCGGGACGCATCTTCATGGACGGGAAAATCTTCGTCAATCCATTTCCTTTTCCGACAAAAAATATTTCCCAGGAAAAGCCACCGCCGCCATAAGGCGTAATGAATAAAATATCAAAGATTTCCCGTTATTTCTCGGGAAATAATTTTGCAATCATTGTACAATCATTGATGGAGAGGATTCGACAATCTTTCTCCGGGTTCGGGTAAGAACCCGGAGAATCCTTTCCTCCTGGAACGGGATGAAAACAATTGGCAGGAAGAATTCTTTTCCGGAAAGATGCAAAGCATCACGAATTCGTGATAAAGTAATAAAAAAGAAGCTTCGATTTTTCCCTTCAGAGATCAAGGATTATTGATAGAAACGGATCCGAGGAAAGGAGAAGGTGGCATGGCCAAAAAGATTCTGGTTGTGGACGACGAGAAGCCGATTGCCGATATTCTGCAGTTCAATTTGAAAAAGGAAGGCTACGACGTTTATTGCGCCTATGACGGGGAAGAAGCGCTGAAAATGGTGGAAGAAATAAAGCCGGACCTGATCCTTCTCGACATCATGCTGCCCGAAAAGGACGGAATGGAAGTGTGCCGCGAGGTGAGGAAAAAATATGAAATGCCCATCATCATGCTGACCGCTAAAGATTCGGAAATCGACAAGGTGCTGGGGCTGGAACTGGGCGCCGATGATTACGTGACGAAACCTTTCGGGACGAGGGAACTTTTGGCCAGGGTGAAAGCGAACTTGCGCCGGCACCAGCAAGCGGCGGCAGCAAACGGTGAGGAGGAAGAGTCCAACGAGCTTGCCATCGGTTCCCTGGTGATCCACCCCGATGCCTACATGGTCTCCAAAAGGGGGGAACCGATCGAGCTCACCCACCGGGAGTTTGAACTTCTGTATTACCTGGCCAAGCACATCGGGCAGGTCATGACGCGGGAACATTTGCTGCAAACGGTCTGGGGTTATGATTATTTCGGGGATGTCCGCACCGTCGACGTCACCGTGCGCCGCTTGCGGGAAAAAATCGAGGACAATCCGAGCCATCCGGCGTGGCTGGTCACGAGAAGAGGGGTCGGCTATTATTTGCGGAATCCCGAACAGGAGTAAAAGAAAACGATGCGGAAATTGAATCTTTTCACTTCCATACGCTTGAAATTCATCCTCTTTTTTGTTCTTTTGATCCTGATTGCCATGCAGATTATCGGCGTGTATTTTGTTCGAGAATTGGAAACGAAATTGACCGAGAATTTTAAGGAATCCATTTTAAGCCGGGTGAAATTCCTCACCTACAACGTGGAACAGGAATTTATGAAGGAACGGGTGGACAGCGGCCAGCTTTCCCTGGAACTGGCCATTGACAAGATATTGAAGGAAAACACTTCATCGGACATCAACGAAATCCGGGTCATCGACAAGAACATGCGGGTGATCGGCACGTCCGACGAAAACAATGAAGACATCGTTGGCCAAAGGACGACGGACGTCCTGGCCACCCGCGCCTTCGCCACGGAAGAGAACATCGACCAGCTGGTCATCGACCCGAATAACGGCAGGACATGGGTCCTTTACGTGCCGATCAAGGTCCGGAACAATGTGGAAGGATTAATTTATTTGGAAGGAAAGATCGAAAAGGTTTTTGACCAAATCCAGGTCATCAACGGGGTGCTGGTAAAGGGGACGGTGATCGCCTCGGGAATCACCGCCATTTTGGCCATTTTTGTCGCGCAGACGATCACCCGCCCCCTTTCGGATATGCGCAGCCAGGCCCAGGCGATGGCGAAGGGGAACTTTTCCCGGAAAGTCAAAGTTTACAGCCAGGACGAGATCGGCCAGCTGGCCCAAACCTTCAATTATTTGACGAAAAAACTCCAGGAAGAACAGGCGAAAACGGAAAGCGAAAAGCGGAAACTCTCCTCGGTTTTGGCCAACATGTCCGACGGGGTCATTTCGACGGACCGGAAGGGGAGAATCATTTTAATCAATGAATCGGCGGAAAAAATGCTGAACATTTCCAGGGATGACGTCATATCCAAACCGCTCCTTGCCGTCCTCGGAATCGAAGACCAATATTCCGTTGAAGACCTGTTTAATGAACAGGGTTCCCTGGTCCTCGATTACGGCACGAAAACGAAACCTTTAATTTTCAGGGCCAACTATTCCACCATCCAAAAGGAAACGGGCAAGGTAAATGGGCTGATCGTCGTTTTGCACGATATCACCGAGCAGGAAAAAATCGAAATGGAGCGGAGGGAATTCGTATATAACGTTTCCCATGAATTGCGCACTCCGCTGACGACGATGAAAAGTTATTTGGAGGCCCTTTCGGAAGGGGCGCTGCAGGATGAGAACCTCGCTCCGAAATTTTTAAAAGTCGCCCAGAATGAAACGGAACGGATGATCCGGCTTGTCAACGACCTGCTGCAATTGTCGAAGATCGACAGCAAGGATTACCGCCTCGACAAGGAATGGGTGGACTACATCCGCTTTTTGAACCGGGTCATCGACCGGTTTGAAATGACAAAGGATGAAAGCATCGTTTTCGTCCGCAGATTCCCGAAACAACCGGTCTATGCGGAAGTGGATGCGGACAAGATGACCCAGGTCTTGGACAACATTATTTCCAACGCCATCAAATATTCCCCCGACGGCGGACAAGTCACGTTCAAAGTCGTCCTTTTTCAAAACTATATCGAGACGAGAATCAGCGATCAGGGGGTCGGAATTCCGAAGGAAAGCCTGGAGAAGATCTTCGAGCGGTTTTACCGGGTGGATAAGGCCCGTTCGCGTCAGCTGGGAGGGACCGGACTCGGGCTGGCCATCGCCAAGGAGCTGGTGGAAGCCCACGGCGGGAAAATTTGGGCGACGAGCGCGGAAGGGAAAGGAACGACCATCCATTTTACATTGCCCTATGATCGGGATCAGAAGGATGATTTTTCATGAACTGGGAAAAGATCAAATCGTGGATATTGGCGGGGCTCGTGGCCCTCAGCATCCTTCTCTTCTGGAATTTGGTTACCTTCCAGCAAAACTATGATTTCATCAGCCGGAATAACTACATTAAAGAAGTCAACATCAGCGAAAAAAGGGAGATCAAAGATTTGATTTTTCCCAATAAAACCATCGTCCAAACGAAGGATGGGGCCTATGAGGGGACGGAAAACATCGCCCACATCAAACCGGTGATGGAGAAAATCCGGGAATGGACCTTCTATGATTTTCAGGAGCAGGAACAAAACAAAGATTTATTCCAAAAGGGAAACCGGCAGGAAATGGTGTTTTTGAAGTTCCCGGATATCGTTCCCTTTGATTTGTTGAAATCCCTGTTTAACATTGAAGCGAGGCGGCTGCCGACGGGGACTTTCCAGTACATGATCGTCAATCCCGGGGAACTGGAAGAAAACGAGGGGACTATCTATTTTTCCTCGGCGGATTTCCAATTCCTTGTCAAAAGCCGGGTCCGCCACCCGCACATGAAGGATTTTTCGGAAGCCGTCTCCGGGTTCCGCAAAAAGGCGATCCCTTATCTTTCCTATGAAAAAAAGGACGGATCGCGGCTGTTTGTCCCTGAAAATCAAGTGCGTCTGAACGATTACCAATACTATCCGAAATATTATGATTTGAGGTTGTTCATCAACGCGCTGTTTTCTGATCCGAGTTTTGTCACGAGAAACGGAAACCGGTATACGGACGTCTCCAGTGTGCTCGATGACTATCCGGACATGAGGAAACTCGTCTTTGTGAACACGACGGTCACCCTGGATTCTTCCATGTCCGCCAGCGACGTGCTGCAGGGAAGCATCCAATTCGTCAACGGGCACAGCGGATGGACCGACCATTATTATTACTCGGGGATCAATCAATCCTCCCGGGAAGTGTCCTATCAATTATATTTGGACGATTTCCCCGCCATCAACGAAAACGGCCTGAGCCGGATCACTTTAGTGACGGGGAAAAATGGGGTATATTCGTATCAAAGGCCCTATTTCAGCCTCGACATTTCCTTCAACCCGGGCAACCGGACGTACACCCTGTCTTCGGGAAGGGATGTCCTGGATTATTTGCTGGAGAGAAAGAGTCCGGAGATCGAAAATGTGGATGACATCATCATCGGGTATCAATTGGTGAAAAACAGCGATGATCCCCTCATTCAATTCATCCCTTCATGGTTCTACCGTCTGGAGGATCATTTTGTCCCGGTGACGGAGGAAGAATTGGGAGGGGAAAGGTAATGGATTGGAGCAGGGCAAAGACGATTTTCATCATCACCTTTTTGATTCTCAACATTTTTCTCGGGGTCCAGCTGATCATGCAAAAAAACCAAAACAAGTTTGATTTGATCAAGGAAACTTCCATCGAGGAACGGTTGAAGGCCGATGAGATTACCTTTCCCGAGCTTCCCCAGGAACCGACGGAAGGGACATATGTGGAAGCGGAAGAAAAGATGTTTCGGGAGGATGAATTGGCCTTTTTAAGGGGACAGGATATCGATCTGTCCGGGGGAACGACGGTTTTGAGCACCCTGAAAGATCCCTATCCCTTGAAAAAGGACTGGCAGGAAAAGGACGCGAACGAATTCGTGTTGAACTACGTCTATAAAGGGGGCGAGTACGTCTTCGGCGAATTCAGGGAAGATGAAAATCAAATCATTTATTACCAAACCTACAATAATTTCCCCTTTTTTAAAAATTCGAGCGGGCAGCTGGTTTTGACGCTGAACAACAATAACGAAATCGTCTCTTATCGGCAAACGATGCTGGATCATGTGAAAGAGTTGAAAAAACAGGAACTGCTGACCGCCTATGAAGCGCTCGTCACCCTTTACAATAAAAGACTGTTAAGAAGCGGGAACAAAATCACAAAAGTGGAAATCGGCTATTATACCTTGGTTCCCGTAAGGAGTTCCCAGCTGCTCGCCCCGACTTGGCGGTTTTCGGTGGAGGGCGGGGACGATTTGTTCGTCAATGCGGTGGAAGGCCACGCCTTTTCCGAAACGGAGAGCAAAAAATTGGAGTGATGCCCGGCAGGGCGAAAGCGGCCATCGGAAGGATTCCCTTTCGGAGGAACGATTGGCCCGCCCGGAAGATGCCGGCACGGGGTCTTTTCCGTCCGGGGAGCTGCCCGGAAAAAGCCGGGGGAAAGGATTTTACCCGACCGGAACGCGCGAAGCGGGATCGGTCGCCCTCCCGCCGGGGCTGAGGATGGGATGGATTCGGAGACGGGAGGAGAATTTTCCCCATTCCTTTTTGGCGCAAGCGTGGTTTTTCCGCAGGAGACCTCCGGAAACGGGGCCGGATTTTTCCGCCATTTTCGGAGGCCGGCCTGCTCCTTTTTTGCGGATGCGGTTGAAAAATTCTTTGGGGGAAGATGGAAGGGCCGGCAAGATCCCCGTTTCTGGCGGACGACAGAGAAACCGAATGATTGGAGAGTGAGTTCCCATGGCATTGAGTTTCAGCGTTTTGGCAAGCGGAAGCACGGGAAACGCCATCTATGTGGAGACGGAGCGGCATTCTTTCCTGGTGGATGCGGGATTGAGCGGAAAACAGATGGAACAATTGCTCCGCCAAATCGGCAGGGATCCGAAAAATTTGACCGGGATTTTGGTCACCCATGAACATAAGGACCATATTACGGGTGTCGGCATCCTTGCGAGGAAATATCAATTGCCGGTGTACGCCAACGAAAAAACTTGGAAGGCGATGGAACCGTTGATCGGGGAGATCCCCAAAGAAAACAAATTTATTTTTCCGATGGAATCGGTCCTCTCCTTCGGCGGCCTGGACATCGAATCCTTTGGTGTCTCCCACGATGCGGCGGAACCGATGTTTTACATATTCCATCACGACGGAAAAAAATTGGCGATTATTACCGATACCGGGTATGTCAGCAGCCGGATGAAGGGCATGATTAAGGATGCGGATACATATGTTTTTGAAACGAACCACGATGTGGAAATGCTGAGAATGGGAAAATATCCGTGGAACATCAAAAGGAGGATTTTAAGCGACATCGGCCACGTTTCCAACGAAGAAGCCGCCTTGGCGATGGCCGATTGCATCGGGGACAAAACGAAGCGAATTTATCTCGCCCATTTAAGCAAAGATAACAATATGAAGGAATTGGCCAGGATGTCCGTTTCGCAAATTTTGCAAAAGAAAGGATACGATGTCGGGGGAAGGATCCTGCTTTGCGATACCGATCCGAAAATCCCGACTCCCTTGACAGCCGTGTAACATTTTTAGAAAAAATGTCCAATTCATACTATAATGGTATTGGCCCGGAATCTGCCCGATTCACCTGTTGGGAGGGAAGAAAAGATGGGTTATTACGATGAGCATTACGATTATGGGAAGGAAAATCCGGAAAGGAAGCCGAGGGGCGGGTATTTTTTGGCCAGCCTGCTCGGGGCCGTCATCGGCGCCGCCATTATTTTTTTCGCCATTCCCTTCCTGATGAGACAGGATTGGTTTCCGTTCCCGCAGGATGATGCCTCCGTCACCGAGAACGCCGGAAGCGGAGGGACGATTAACCGCAGCGTCTCCGTCGATGTGAATACGGATATTACAAAAGCGGTGGAGAAGGTCAGCGATACGGTGGTCGGGATTACCAATATCCAAAACAGCGACATCTGGCTCGATTCCCAACCGGGCGGCACCGGCTCCGGCGTGATTTATAAAAAGGCCGGCGGAAAGGCCTATATCGTCACCAATTATCATGTGGTGGAAGGAGCGAACCGGCTGGAAGTCACCCTGCCGGACGAGACGAAACTGGCCGCCCGGCTGGTCGGCAGCGATATGTGGACCGATCTGGCGGTTGTCGAAGTGGACGGCAGTAAAATCAAAAATGTGGCCGAGTTCGGGAATTCGGACAAATTGAAACTGGGCGAACCGGTCATTGCCATCGGGAACCCTTTGGGCCTCAATTTCGCCGGGTCGGTTACCCAGGGCATCATATCCGGAATCAACCGCACCGTTCCCCTCGATTTTAACGGCGATGGAGTGCCTGACTGGAACGCGGAAGTCATCCAGACCGACGCGGCCATCAATCCGGGAAACAGCGGCGGCGCTTTGGCGAACATTTCCGGACAGGTCGTCGGCATCAATTCCATGAAGATCGCCCAGGAGGAAGTCGAAGGGATCGGCTTCGCCATTCCCATCAACTCGGTGATTCCCATCATTGAAGACATTGAAAAATACGGGGAAGTCAAAAGGCCGTACATGGGCGTGCAATTGCAGGATATCAGCGAAATCCCCGTCTACTATCAGGAACGGATGCTGAAGCTGCCGAGGGATGTCCATTACGGTCTGGTCATCGTCGATGTCGTTCCCAACAGCCCGGCGGATAAGGCCGGCTTGAGACGCTACGACGTCATCGTCAAATTGGACGGCAAAGAAGTGAAAGGGCTCATCGATCTGCGGAAACATCTGTATGTGGAGAAGGAAATCGGCGATAAGATGACCGTTGGATTTTACCGGGAAGGAAAATACCGGGAAGTGACATTGACGCTTTCGGAAGAAACGTTATAACGATAAAAAGGCGGAAAGGGCCCGGGGCTCTTTCTGCTTTTTTTGGACAAAAAACGGGAAAAGGGGATGAGGGCGGATGATTTATTGCTGTGAAGACCATGCCGAATATGCCCTGGAGACGGTCATCAACGAAAGCGGCCGGCCTCCCGCTTTACAGCCCGTCGAAGAAAAGGAATTATTAACAAAGACCTGTGAATATTGTGGACAACCTGCCGTATATGTTGTGGCGAACGGATATTCCCATACAAAATATGGCCGGTAGTTGTGGAAATGTGGATAAGTCCTGTGGATATCTTGTTTATAAGGTGAGGAGAAACTGTGAATATCACGATATTGGCTGTTGGCAAACTGAAGGAAAAATATTTGCGGCAGGGCGTCGACGAGTACCTGAAGCGGTTGTCGGGGTATGCCAAAATGGAGATGGCGGAAGTCCCGGATGAAAAGGCGCCGGAACATTTGAGCGAACGGGAAGCAGAGCAGGTCAAGGAGAGGGAAGGGAAGCGGCTTTTGGCCAAGATCGGCGCTGACGCTTACGTCATCGCCTTGGCCATTGACGGGAAAATGAAAACCTCGGAAGAGTTCGCCGCCCATCTCGATGCCCTTGCGACCCGAGGGAAGAGCCGGATCATCTTCGTCATCGGCGGCTCCCTCGGCCTCAGCCGGGCGGTGCTGGCCAGGGCCGACGAGCGGCTTTCCTTCTCGAAGATGACCTTCCCCCACCAGCTCATGCGCCTGATCCTGCTCGAGCAGATTTACCGCGCCTTCAAGATCAACCGGGGGGAGCCGTATCATAAATAGAGGCAAAAATTTTTGCAAATATTGGGGAGATGGTTCTCATTCATATAATCATTGGCTTTTATCTTAATAGCATCTTTTTCACGATCATATGAGATTTGCCGCACAGCCTTCAGTGGATGAACGTCGGATCCGAGAGCTGCTTACGTTGTCTTTTATTGACCGAAAAGAGAATATCCTTTTTCTCGGTCCACCGGGGATTGGAAAGACGCACTTGGCGATTTCGATTGGAATGGAGGCGATTGTTAGAGGGTATAAAACGTATTTTATTACGGCCCATGATTTGGTCACTCAGTTAAGGAGAGCCCAAGAAGGGAAGCTGGAAAAAAGTTGCGCATGTTTGTAAAACCAACCATACTCATCATTGATGAAATGGGATACTTAAAACTAGACCCGAACGGAGCTCATTACTTATTTCAGGCCATCGTCCGCCGGTACGAACAGGGCCCGATCATCCTCACGTCCAATAAAAGCTTTGGGGAATGGGGAGAAGTGATGGGCGACTCGGTGTTGGCGACCGCGATGTTAGATCGATTACTGCATCATTCTATTATTTTCAATCTAAAGGGGGAAGCTATCGATTACGGGAAAAAAGACTCCAACAAGAAGAAAACAGAAGGATCCATGAAATCCTTCTGGGGAATTTTAAACCGGCGATTTTGGGGAAAAATTCATCGGCCTTGACATAGACTCCTTCAGCGCTACTTGGCAAGACCAATTGACCATAAATATATATTAAGGGGGAAATTTACATTAAATTCTCGAATTATGATTTCACATATTGATTCCCTGTAAAAGAGACTCCTCAGGGGGTCTTTTTTTTCGGAAGGCTCTTTTCGTATAGATTGTTGCTATTTTGACCAAACTATTGAGAGGTGATAAAATACATCTCCCACAAGAGGTTTAGAATGTGGAAAGAAGTTTATGCTGTTACCTAAACACGAGCAAGTCAAGCTTTTGTGTGAGGTATAAAAACAGCCATTTCATCAAAGAAACGGCTGTATTCCTTATTCCAATAAAACCCCCTTTAATGGAAGATTAATTACTATTGTTTGTAGCAAGATTAAGTATTTCTTGATAAAGTTCGTTCCAATCATGATAATATTCTTTTACTTCATTTGGATTAATAAGAATTCTTTCTGCTGACTCGTATTTGCCTTCAAATTCAAATAACTGGTCAATATCCATACGATAAAAGACTTGATAGCCTATTTTAGGATAAGGACTACTTTCATCCCATTTTGAGTTTTCACTGTGGTCAACTACAATATGACCTAAAAGAAAACAACTTCCTGTAACGTAACCCTCTTCATACGCTTCACGCTTTATACATTCTTCAGGAGTTTCTCCATTCTCAATATGACCGCCAGGAAAGTCCCACCCTCTATGGTTTAGATTAACTAAAAGTAACTTACCATCTTTAAAACAAAATCCGTGAACGCTTGTAATTAAATTTCTTGGAGGAAGTTGTGCATCAGGCTTCCAAGTTAATTTTACTTTTGCGTCTCCCCACTTAACAACTTTTGTTATCATGTTTTTCCCGTCCACTTCAATTGAATACCGATTTTCTATATTCCGCAATCCTGCCGGTTCGCTGAATAAATATCTGTAACTATTATACCATAAAAAGTAAATTTTTCCTTGTTATATTCAAAAGCAACAATGTCTATGAAAAGAGCCTTTCGAAAAAGACTTGGTTGTTTTCAAAGATTTTCGAGTATTATATAAAGTACGAACAAATGGAGTTGTCTCAATATGATTTTCAATTGAAGTCGTATTTTGATCTGATTGACTTTTATCATTTTCAATTTCAAAAATATCAATAAATCCTTTTGGAGAACTTGCTCAAGAACCTAAACAAATTAGATAGGGTTCTTTCTTATTGCTGAAAAATTTTGGAAAAAGTCCATAGTTGTGTGTAAATTTTCCCTCGGTTAGAATGCCCGTTTGAAGTGGAAGATAGAACATTTCGCGTCTTTGAGAGGCTGCGACAGACTCTTTTTAGACGGCTCGTTTTTTTGAGATTCCTTTTTACACAATTTTACGGACTTAACTAAATTCTAAATTTTATTCCAATTGTGTCAAAACGGTTGATTAAGAATAAAATAAAAGAAAACCAAATTTCTAAAGTGTGACGGCTGGTGCAAAAAGGTTTCCTTTCACTACATTCAGAAGTTAACTTTAAGGAATTTTTTCTGAGTTTCCATGAATTGATGATCCTTTTCATCACGTGGAAGTTGATTTCTTAATGATTTGCCAAAGACTATTCGAAAATGAGGCTATGAACGGATCGTAATTTTATTCAAATATCGACGAAGATCTAGCAAACTTTATGAAACCAATTTTATCTGATAATAAACCACTACTAAACAATTTAGATGTAGTTGGAAGGGGAATACAAATTGCCATTCAGGAGAGATGAAAATGACGGAAAATCGACTATTTAATGAGGTCCTGAAAGAACGGTTTTTAAACCAGTTTAACGAAATGACACAACAAAATTACAGACGTATTTTTTTGATTGTCGAAACATACGAATCGGATTTAAAGAAAGACATTTGTTTCTTTACGATCGAAGAAATAAAAACGGTGCTATTCAGCTTTGAGGCGCGGAATCGGGGAACCGTTGAAAGTTACGCCCGCATCATTAGCAGTTATTTGAATTGGTGTGTCGAACAGAAATTTATTGAAAAGAACGTTCTTGCTGACTTCAAGCCGGACGATTTCGATGAATTCGTTATGCCCGTCGAATTTATCACCGAACGAACCTTGCGGAGGATCGAAGACTTCTGTGAGAATTACCAAGACGCTGTTATCCTTCGCTTGCTGTTTATTGGTGCGGGCGGCAAGCGTTTAAGTGAAATCAGGAATCTGAAGAAGCAAGATGTTGACTTCAAAAACAAGCGAATTCGTCTAATAAATTCGCTTAAAGAAGATAACAGCGGGTTCCCTGTCCGTTATACGGAACGATGGATTGATGTTGACGATCGTACGTTGCAGCTGATCGACGGCGCCATAAACCAAAAACAATATACCAAACGTAACGGTAATATTGTTTTTGATATTCGTGTCAAGCCATTCGTTGATCTTGTTAAAAACGATTACGTTATCCGCCCATCGATTACGAACGTGGAAAGTTATTCCGCTCCGGTGGATAAATATGTGATTTATCGGAGAATTCAGATGATTGAAGACACCTATGGTTTAAAGAATTTCAATTCTAAATTTATACAACGGAGCGGAATGTTGTATTATGCCAGCAACATTATGATGGATGACCAATTAACAAACATTGACATCAAAATTGTTGCCGAGCGATTCGGCATTAGATATTCCAATAACATTAAGAGTTTCTTGACAATGGAAAATATTAGAAGTTTATATCCCAAATAATGAAAGGAGGGATAATTTTCTTTTTGCAAATGGAGCGTTTAATAGTTTCTATGAGGTCATATCATTATTTTCTGGATATTGTTAGAACCCAAAACCATTTTGTCCGAAATTAAATCGGAGTCCTTATGAATATGGGACTCAGGCTGCCCAAATGGGCTTTTTCCCTCCTTTGACGGAGAGCGCTTCAAATGGCGATCTCCTGAAAGGGAATGGATACCGCAACGAAAAATACGAAAATTTCCCCGATCTTTTAGCACGGATCAAATGAACACTTATTCTTCTTGCAATAACAGATGCCAGTAATGCTCGATTCGTTTGAATGTGTCGTCAGCACGCTGGGCAACAAAATCTCTTGCCAATTGGTAATCCGCATCCTTTGGTGAGATGCCTTTCGTAACAAATGAAAGCAGTTGTTCTTTCGCTTTCACCAGCACCGCAGACAAATCTTCTTCATTCTGAATGCTCTGAAACATTTCCTGATAATTTTTGATGATTGATTCAATTTCTACTTGTGTATAAACCGTTTTCCCAAGTTTATTCGTCATGGACAGCTCACGGCTTTGTTCGTATGGAAGAGGAGCATTCAGCGGTCTGATTTTGGCCCGTGCCGCGATAAATCTTTCCTCTACCGATTGATAATTCATTACTTTTTTCGTATTGTGGCGGACATAATCTTGAATCAGTCGATCAAATCCAGCTTTTACGTCGCCGATTAAAAACGCATCACTGAAGTATTGGAGTGCAGCCGTCGAAGAAGCCAATTCAAGATGGGCTTCATAGGAATGCTGCTGTTCTTTACTAATTCCAAAAAGGTTAATCCCTGGATATGGCGCTAAACTATCCACTCCGTCCGTGATGTGTTGTAAGATGGATTCTACTTTTTTTACTTCTTCATTATTTAGCGAATCAAAGTATTTGGATTCATATAAATATTGGCTGAACACAAGCCATTGATCCCGTGGCCGATAAGAAAAAATATCAGAGGGGTCAGCGTTTTCTACGTGAAAAAACTTTTCCATCGGTATGGCCATCATGCCTTGAACTTGTTTGATTTCGTCCGAAATCGTAAGTTTATAGGCTTGTCCATTTCGGATGACTTCCACTTGTTGTCCGGCCAATGGATTTTTGATTTCATGTACGGACGGCATTTTGGCTTTATTTCGAGCGACCATTGCGCCGATATATCCGAGATCAATTTTCACGGTCAGGTCCTCCTAAATCTAAAAAGTAATGGTTCCACCCCATTTGCATAGGGGATCGGATCATCTTCCGCAAAAGAATCCTGCACATGGAATATTCAACCGCCTGCATATTGTGGGGCTTGAATTTTGGGTTGATCGCTTCCCATTTTCAGCCCTTCGGTTTGTGCTTTGCCGTTCGGTTCTTCAGGAAAATGCACCCTTTATTGTCATCCGATCATTGAATTCATGTTTGGAGCGGCAAGTCATTCATCCGCAAAGCTTTTTTTCGCGCTTCCACCGTCATCAATGTAAAAATGAAAGGACCATTTGGCGAGCATGCTTTACCTGATTTTCTAAATTGTATTCGTTCCATGGACTTCCCTAAAAACAGCATTCAATATTATTATCGGTTTTTTGATATATAGTTGAATGATTATGACCGTATCAAAAGGCAGCCCAGGGTTTTTTCGGCCATTTGATCCCGGCTGTCAGCAAAAAAGCGTTTGAGCGAGGAAAAGCGGTATTATGGAAGAGGGGATTTGAGAAGAAGATACTCACAAGCCCAGCCCATCCGTCAAAGATGGCATTGATCCGGATGAAATTATCCGATTCTTGCAGCTGGGATGCGGCCTGCTTCCTAAGAAAAAAGCACCGGGAAAGACAATTCCCAGTGCTTTTTTGTTCATGAACCACCGCGGTGAGTTGCGTCAATTTCAATGAAAGCGCCTCGGATCACGGCCAATGGGCTTCGTGCCGTCGGCTTCCGCCCTTCCTTCTGCTTCCCGCCGCCGCACATGCCGCATTCACCTTCTCGACGCGAACCGTACGGCCCGGCTGATCAAGGCCGGCAATACCGATACATGGCCTTCCCCTTCGAATTCCTTGAATTCCACGTGCAAGCCGCAGCCGGCGAGGGGGGACAAGCGTTCCGCCAGCTCCCTCGCATTGGCATTGATGCGGCTTGGATGGCTCTTCTCCAGTTCTCCTGCCGCCAGCAACAGATCGATATTCAGCGTTTCCCGTTCCAAGCGGAAGACGAATTGCCGCTCCGCTTCGCGCAGAGGCCGTTCGTTCCAATGAATGGACGGGCTTCCCGCGATATACGTCCGGAAGGCGGCCGGCCTGGTGAAAAGCACATGCAGCGCAAAAAGTCCCCCTAGGGAATGGCCGAAGAGCGTCCGCCTTCCGCTGTCGATGGGGAGCTCGGATTCGATCTCCGGCTTCAATTCCTCTTCAATAAATGCCAAGAAAGCTTCCGCTCCGCCCAGTTCCGGCCATGCGGCGCCGTCGGGTCTGGGAGGCAGTTCGGCGGCGGGTACCGGCAACGTAAAATCATAGAAGCGGGCGGGCGCAAACGGCATTTCCGTCGGATAACCGATGCCGACGACCACAGCGGGAAAGACCCCCGTCTTTTCGGGCCGGCGCGCCTGCACCCGCACCGCCTCCACCATCGTTCCGAACACGGCATTGGCATCCAGCAAGTAGATGACCGGAAATCCCGAGGGGGGCGGATCGCCGTCAGGTTTGGCCAAAAAGATCCGATACTCCCGCTTCCCGTCGCGGGAGTACATCACGCGCTGTTCCGTACCCGGTATCGTCACTTCCCGGATGCCAACCTCCCCGCCTCGCCTTCCGGTCTGTTCCATTTTTTTGCCAGCCACCGCTCATTCCTCCTCGAAATCTTTTTTGGGATGATGATTACGGGCATTCCGTAGCCTCAAAAAATTCGTTAACTCTCCGTTTCGTCGGCATACAGCCATCTTACCGCTTCGGGGAATCGTAAGGAAAAAAGCTGCGGTGATGCGGCGCTCCCTCTTCGAGCACAAACCGCAATCTTTCACGTGGCAATCCGTTATTCAGCAATAGGGCATAGGCTTCTTTCGTTCTTGCCGCCATCTCTTGCTGGATGCTCCGCTTCCCGATTCCTTCCAGGCTTCCCACATCCAAATAAACTTTCAGTCCGGGACCGGCGTTTTTCGACAGCATAAAATCGATGAAGCCTTCGTACCAAAACGATCCGGATATGGAACGATTTTTCCGAACACGTCGGGGTACAAATAAGCGGCATAAATGGAAATCAGTCCGCCGAGGGAGGCCCCGATTATTCCCGTCTGCTCCCGGCGGCCGTCCGTCTTGTATTTTCGGTCGATGTAGGGTTTCAATTTTTCCACAAGAAACGAAAGGTAATGGGAACCCTGTCCGCCAAAATCGGGATATGGATCGGAGAGCGCCTTCGCATGCCACGACGTATATTCATCCAACCGGTTTTTCGGTTCGATGCCGACCAGTATAAGCTCTCCCAGTGTTCCCCGGGCAAACATGTGTTCCAACCGCGCCAAGGAACGGTTTTGGCTTGGATCGTAAAAATAAGCCGCCGTCCTGGACATAAACTACCGGCAATCCCGTTTTGCTCGTTTCATAAGAAGGAGGGAGATAGATGAAGAGTTCCCTTCCTTCCAAGGATTCCGTCAACAATCTTCCGTTCATTTCGCTCGCCTCCTCGAACCCTTCGTCATGCCTGGTCGATGACCGTGAGCCGTTGGGCGGCGGGGATCCTCGGCTGTGCGGACGGAATTTTGGCCGGGTATCCGATTTGAAGATTGCCGACTGCCCTTTCCCCGGGCCGAATCCCCATGGCTTCGCGGAAGATGGGGTCGTGCAGCCATCCGTGGGTTTTCCATACCATGCCGATTCCCCTTTCCCACGCCAGCAGACTGAAGTTGTGGATCACGCAGCAAGTCGCCGCATAATCCTCTTCCCGGACGACCGGATTCGGATCTTCCCTCATCAGGACGGTCAAAATCATCGGAATGGCCATGATTTTATCGTAAAATTTCTGTCCGGCCTCTTTCTTTTTGCCCGGATCCGCTTCCTTGTCCGCATTGATTTTCCGTACCGCCTCGGCGATCTTCCTCCGTCCTTCGCCGTAAGTGAGAATAAACCGCCACGGTTGGGTCATGCGATGATTGGGCACCCAAACGGCGTCCTCCAGCAGTTCCATCACGAGTTCGGGAGGTACGGGACGGTCCTCGAAAACATGAATCGAACGCCGTTCCCGCAACAATCGGCCAAGTTCCATAACCATCCTCCTTTTCATCTTTTGAAAAAGGTCTCTTTCTTCCTACACGCGCGTTTTAGACAGCAGGTACACGAAATATGGGATGCCGATGATGGAAATGACGACCCCGACGGGCAGTTCGGCCGGGGAAAAGACGGTCTTGGCGATAAAATCGGCGGCGATGACCAACAGCATCCCGATGGTTCCGCTTACGGGAATCGCCCGATCATGATGGATGCCGACCAAACGTTTGGCGATGTGGGGGGCGATCAATCCGACAAATCCGATGTTCCCGGACACGGATACGCATGCGCTCACGATGCCGATGCTGCTGAAAAGCAGGATGTTTTTTTCCCTTTCCGTGGCGACGCCCAAGCCTTTCGCCCGGTCTTCCCCCAATTGAAGCAGATCAAGAACCGGCGATTTCCGGATGATGATCGGAACGAAAAGGACAAGCCACGGCAGCATCGCAGCGATATATGGCCAATTGGCGTTCCAAATGGTTCCCGTGAGCCATACCGTCGCCATTTCGAAATCCTGGGGGTTCATTTTCAGGGATAAGTACAAAGACAAGGCCCCTAGCCCGGAGCCTGCGGCGATGCCGACCAGGATCAGGCGTTGGGGATCCAGTCGCCCGTTCCGCCAGGAAAAAAAATAAATCAGGACGGCGGCTCCCAATCCGCCGATCCACCCGAACAACGGCATCGCCAAAATGGCCAGCCATCCGCTTCCCGTTAACCGTCCTTCAAAGAAAAACATAAAGACGACGATTGCGGCGCCCGCTCCCGCATTAATGCCCAAAATCCCGGGGTCGGCCAGATCGTTTCTGCTGATTCCTTGGATCGCGGCCCCCGCGGCCCCGAGCCCGAACCCGACGAGGGCGGCAGCGACGATGCGGGGCAGCCGGAAATCGAAAATGACCAAATCGTGTTCCGGAACGGGATCGATCCGCAACAAGGTTTTCAGCACGTCTGTGACCGTCAGGTCAAAAACGCCGTTCGTCAGGCTGATGTAAATGGCGGCGAGCACCATCCCGAAACAGACGAGCAGGACGGTCCAATAGCGTACCGCCGAACTTTTAGGCATCTTTCCCCCCTCCTCTTTTGTAGATTAAATAGAGGAAGAAAGGGACCCCGATCAAAGACGTGACGACCCCGACCGGCGTCTCGAAGGGATAGTTCAAGAAACGGCTGAGGATATCGGCAACGGCCAAAAAAACGGCTCCGAGAACGCCGGCGCAAGGAATGATCCACCGGTAATCGGCGCCAACCAAGAATCGGGTGATATGGGGGATGATCAGGCCCACGAATCCGATATTGCCGGCCAAAGCGACGGAGATGCCGGTCAAAAGGACGACGCTGGCGACGGCCATCGCCTTGACCAGCTTCGTCCGCTGCCCCAAGCCCACGGACACTTCCTCGCCCAGCGAGAGGATCGTGATCGAACTGGAAATCATGAGGGCGAGGGCGATACCAACCAGCGCAAAAGGCACCGCGAGTTTGATCAGGCCGGGGTCCATCTGGTGAAGCCGGGCATTGTACCAAAAACTCACGTTTTGGGACACTTGAAAATAGGAGGCCATGGCGGCTGAAACGCTGCTCAGGAACGTTCCGATAATGGTGCCGATGATCGCCATGCGGACCGGGGACATCCCGTTCGGCAGGAGCGACGCGAGCCCGAAGACGATGCCCACGGCGAACAGCGAGCCAATCAGCGAATACAGGATCATGGCCAAGGAAGAGGCCTCCGGCTGGACGATCATACAAAGGGTTATGGCGAAAACCGAGCCGTCGGAGACCCCATGATCGAAGGGGATGCAAGATAGTTCCTGGTCATTCCTTGCATGATGGCCCCCGAGATGGCCAGGAACGCTCCGATCAAAAGCGCGCCGGCCGCCCTCGGCAGCCGGGAATGCATCACGATTTGATGGTTCACGTTGTCCGGATCAAAATGGAAAATCGCATGCCAAACGGTCAGCGCATCGATATTTTTTGCCCCATAGAGAATGGAGGCGGTGACGGCGGCCGCCATGGCGAACGGAGCAAGCCAAAGGATGAGGGCCGGCGACGAAATCTTTGCTCCCATTGTGCTGCCCGCCCCGTTTTTTATTCGTTGCCCAGTTTCTCCACGGCAGCTTTCAAGAAGTGGATTTTACTCCATGCCGTACCGCCTTGTGCGAGGGGATCCACCACATTGACAAACACCTTATTGTTTTTGACCGCATTGATGCTTTGCCAAATCGGATTCTTTTGCAAGTTTTCCAGTGCGTTCGGCTGATCCTTGTTCTCGTCTTCCGAAAACTGCACAAAGATATAATCCGGATTCATTTCGCTGAATTTTTCCAAAGAGATCATTTCCTGGGCCTTTGCCTGTTTGATCTCTTGAGGCGCCGTCAGTCCCAGATCCATGTACAGCGAGGGGTTGAAAAATACGTCTTCCGGATAGATCATGATATTGCCGTTTCTGATGCGGACGATGACGACTTTTTTCTCCTTCAGCCGGTCGCCCAGCTTCGCTTTCGCCTCCGCCAAATCATCCTTATACTGTTGCAGCGCTTGCTCCGCGGCGTCTTGTTTGCCTGTCAGTTCCGCAAGAAGGCGCAGGTTCGCTTCCCAGTTGGTCGAAATATGGGAAACGGGAATGGTCGGAGCAATTTTTTCCAATTTCCCGATCACATCCGGCGGGAATTTCGTCGTGGCAAAGATGACATCCGGTTTCAGCTTCAGGATGGTTTCCATGTTCGGCTGCGCCTTTTCACCGATGGATACGGTGGAGCCTGTAATTTCTTTAAACATGTCCGGGAACTTGCCGCCGACCGTGATGCCGCCGAGGGGTTTGACCCCTAGCACAAGGGCGTCTTCCATCGTCTCCATGCTGCCGGTGATCACGATTCTTTCCGCTTTTGCGGGAACGGTGTATGTTTTTCCAAGGTAATCGATGGTCCTTGTTTCATTTTCGTCCGCTTTCTTTTCTTGACCGGCGGCGTTGCCGTTTTCCGCCGATTTCTCCGGTGCGGAGGATGATTTCGCGCCGCAGGCTGTCAAAAGCAGAATGAGCAAAACAAGAAGACTAAAATGAAACCATTTCCTTTTCATGATCGGTTTCAGGTCCTCCTCCTAATCTATGATTATGATAATGATTATCATTTTCGATTATAAGGCTGATTCTCCTTTTTGACCATGGACGGTATCCGGAATTCATTTTGGACAATTTCCAGAAAAAGAAGGAGGTGACGGCCATGGTTAAAAGCGTATCAAATTTCATTTTGGACGATCTCCGGACCGTTCGCTGAAGTCTTCTTGTCCCAAAATCATTTTGGACAATCTTCAGAAAAGAGCTTTAGGGATTCGTCGATGATCCGGTCATGGGCGCAGGCCGAATATTCCACCCATGGATCCGAAGGGATCAAATACACCCGGTTGTTCCGGACCGCCTTCAATTCCTGCCAAGGCATGGAATATTGCAGCGTCTTCCAATAGGCCAGCGTTTCATCCTCCTGCCGGACCAACAGGAGCAAGCGGTCGGGATCCCATTCGGCCAACTGTTCGACGGAGACCGGCCGGTCATAGACGGCACGGTCACAACCATAGGCGGGCGTGAAGGGCAAATCGCGGAAAAATACTTCCGACATGCTGCGATTGCAGTAAACGAACAAATTTTGTTTTGAGATCCGGACAATGAGGAATCTGTCATCCTTCACCGCGGGTATTAACCGCGCTCTGGCCAGCTTCACCTTCCGGTCATAGGTTTGCAGCCAATGCTCCGCTTCCTTCGTTTCGCCCAAAAATTCGGCGGTCATCAACAATTGCTCCCGCCAATTTTTTTCCCACGGAACGTAAAAAACGGGGCCGGCCTGTTCCAGCCGTTCCTTCTCTTCGGCATCCAACTCATCCGTGCTGATCACCACATCCGGGCGGGCATGGAGGAGGGTTTCGATATTGGATTCCCAATGCAGATTTCGGCGGTAAGCGCTGAGATGCACGGCAATATCCGTGCGGTACAGCTTATAGTAATAGGGCGTTCATTTCGGGTGAAGCGGCGCGGCGTAGGGAATCATCTTGAGGGCGAGCAGCTGTCCGATCACCGGGGTTCGGTAGGCCGCGATTTTCCGGCGGCGTCTTTTCATGTAAACCGTCGGCGCGATTCCGACTTTCTTCTTGAATTTGCGGCTGAAATAAAATTCATCGTGGTAACCGACCTGATGGGCGATGTCACGGAGCCGGGCATTCGGCTGCGCCATGAGTTCTTTCGCCTTGTTGAGCCGCAGCTCGGTCAAATAATCGATGGCGCTGATCCCGTACGTTTTTTTAAACAGATCGACAAAATACTTAGGGCTGATTTTCGCGATGCGGGCCAGCTGCTCAATCGTCAAGTTCTCGTTGAAATAACGCTCCATGTAGTTTTTCGCCGCCTCCAGCGCCGTTTGTGATTCCCCGGAACGAAGGCTGCGGCTCTTCATGGCACGATAGAGCAATTCCTGGAAAATGAGCTGGCTGCGAAAGCGTTCCAGTCCGTCTCTGCTGTGCCAATGGCGGAAAACCTCCTCACACAAGGAAACAAGTTGGTCATCGGGGGTGATCGCTCCCTTCAACGGAAATGAATCTTCTCTTTCCATGTTTTGCACGCGTTCGCATCCTTGATCCGTCGCCCGAAACACGTCGAATTTGAAAAGAAAGATCTTCAGTTCCCCCGGATCGTCTGCCTCGGCCCCGTAAGTCCCGCCGGGCGGGCATATATAAACGGCGCCCTGGTGCAGCCGGTATTCATCTTTGCCCAGCATCAACCGTCCCCGTCCCTTCTCCACGACGAAAAGAGCATGGGAAGCGGCGAGCTGCTGCCCGATCCGCCAATTGCCGTCACCTTTTATGCATTCCAAATCCCGAAGCCGAAACAAGAATTCGTCCGGTGAAATTGCAACGATTTTCGGTTTGGCCCCTTCATGGCGAAACATCTGTTCCACCGTCCTTCGTTATTTCTGCTTCCGTCCGATGCAAGCAAGCCCTTCCACTTTCGTTGAAAAGGTTTTTGGGAACGTTTGGTAGTGTGGCAGGGGAAATACGATCCACTCGTTTGAAAGAAAGATCCAATAATTGATAATGATTATCATTATTATATAAGAGTATCCCGTTGGAAAGCAATTTTGAAGTACAGTCATGAATCGAAGTTGCGCTTTCCACAACACATTCGAATCTATGAAAAATCACACCGTCGCCGCCCAGTCGCAAGTTAGGGACAGCTGATCCGGAAAAGGCAACGGGCGGCGAATGGGAAATCAGCCCTTCTTCAGCCAGAAAAATAAAACAGGCAATCATTCCCATGCGGATGATTGCCTGGAACCATCGGCTAAAAAATAGAGAGGTTTCGTGGTTCTCCGTCTCCCGAACGCAATCCGGGGCAAGTTTACCTGATTCGTTTCGTTTTCGCCTTGCCCAAAGTCATGAGGACGGCAGCAAGAAGATACAGCAGGTGAAAAGAACCGAACAGCTGCCAAGCGCCATTCTGTCCGAGCAAATAAAGCCCGAAGGAGATGGCGCAAACAAAAGCGGCGAACATCAGCCATGGCTTTTTCATGACTTGGGTGGTTGGGTAGTCGTCAACCTGCCCTGATGCGACACCAATTGAAGGTAGGAGTGCTTAGCACGTTGGTACTACTGGGTAGTCGCAAGCTCTCACTTCAAACTTCGTCAGAAGTTAAGTGGGAGCAGTTGACTCTCCGCTTTCGGGTGGTACAATCTTGATAGAATGAGGAGGGGAGGGAGAATCGATGGCATTGAATGACTGGTTTCAAAAGGGGATGACCTACGAACAGTACGTCGGGCAAATGAAGCAGAACAGGGAGGAAATGCTGTCCATCCAGGAACGTTTTTCCTTGCGCCCGGAAGACAAGGAAAGGCTGGAAACATTGCGGGAAAAAGGGCTCCGGGCAATTGTTCTGACGGAAGACTGGTGCGGCGATGCGATGGTCAACAATCCGATCCTCATGAAGATCGCCGAAGCCGCCGGAATCGAAGTGCGGTTTTTGCTGCGGGACGAAAATCTGGAACTCATGGATCAATATTTAACAAACGGAAAGTCGCGGGCGATCCCGATCTACATCTTCCTCGACCGGGAAGGGAAGGAATACGCCGTTTGGGGTTCCCGGGCGCCGGAAGTTCAGCGATTTGTCGACGAGGAGAGGGCGAAATTGCCCCCGAAGGATGCGCCGGATTTCCCCGAAAAACAGAAAGCGATGTACGGCAAAATGCGGGAAAAATTTTTGCGGGATGAACAGGTATGGCGGCACATCGCGGACAGTATCATCGCGCGAATCCATCAATGATTTTCGAAAGGAAGCCGTCCATCGGACGGCTGTTGCTCGGACGCTTTTGTCGTCCGCGAATCGATCATTTTTTGAAAGGAAGGGGTCTTTATGGATTCCATTGTTTTAAACAACGGGGTGCGCATGCCCCAATTGGGGTTCGGCGTCTGGAAAATACCGGACGATCAGGTTACACAGGTCCTTGAAAAAGCCTTCGAAATCGGCTACCGTTCCGTGGACACCGCGCGGATCTACAAGAATGAAGAAGGAGTGGGCCGGGCCGTCGCCGAAAGCGGCATCCCCCGGGAAGAGCTGTTCATTACGACGAAGGTCTGGAACAGCGACCAGGGGTACGAAAACACGTTAAAGGCCTTCGAAGCGAGTTTGCAGCGATTGGGCCTGGACTATGTGGATCTTTATCTGATCCATTGGCCGACGCCCAAATACGATCAATATGTGGAAACCTACAAAGCCTTGGAAAAACTCTATAAAGACGGCCGGGTGCGGGCGATCGGCGTCAGCAATTTCGACATTGACCATCTGGAAAGGATTTTGAACGAATGCGAAGTGGTGCCGGCGGTAAACCAGGTGGAATGCCATCCCTACCTGCAGCAAAAAGAGCTGAAGGCGTTCTGCAAAAAGCACGGCATCGCCGTCGAAGCCTACAGCCCGCTGATGAACGGAAAAGACGCGTTACAGGATGAAGTGATCCTGAAGATCGCGAAAAAATATGGAAAGACTCCCGCTCAAGTGATCCTCCGCTGGCATTTGCAGGAGGGCGTGATCGCCATCCCGAGGACCGTAACCCCGTCGCGGATGGAAGAAAACTTCCGGGTGTTCGATTTCGAATTAAGCGAGGAAGACATGAAGGAAATCGCCGCATTGGACCGGAACGTCCGGGTGAATGCGGTGCCGAGCGAATTTAACGTGCGATGAAGAAAGGACCGGATGCGGCTTGCCCGTGTCCGGTTTTACGTTTTTCCATGGCGTGGAAAATGAGCGTCAGGATGAAACGGGGGAGGCTCTTGTCCCTTTCATTCTCCCTTTTCAGGCGACCTTTACTCAGGTCCTTTTGTCCTGCTGTCGGTTGCCATCTTCAGAAGTCGTACCGTACGGCCGACCGGGATTAGGGTCCTTACAATCCATTTATGCACCTGCCCAATATTCTGCCATAGCCTTTGGGTGCTTAGGACTTCGTCTTGTTGTTCAGACTCGTCCGGCTTTCACAGCCTCCGATCGGGTTCGTGTACCTCCGGTCGAGGGTTTGCTCCGGCTTCCTTAGGACTCCGCCTCACGACGGACACCCTTGCCATCAGCCAACGGCAGGCGCTCACCAGCCTCCGTTCGGGACTTTCCCCTTTAGCACAGCACCCATGCCGTTCGTACAAAAATTAGGCAATCATCCGCATTCGAATGACTGCCCGGAACCATGATCGGATAAAAAAGTTTGTGAAGCCAACCGTTCTCATTATTGATGAAATGGGGTACTTAGTTACATTTTCTGTTTCTTGAGCAAGAACATGAGCTGAAAGAAAAAACGAAAGTAAAAATAAAAGTCAGTGCGAATTAGGATTTAAAAGGAAGGGTCTTCCGTCTCATTGATTGAGGAAGCAGCCGATGGGTTTGCTGAAAATAGCTATTCCGCCGAAAGTCAGCCCAACCGTTAGAAACTCTGCAGGCTGGTGGGCAATCAGTCACGGGACAATCGGACGATACTTATTGCCGGTTCCGGGCATCCAAAAAAAGCCCGTCCGCCGGCATGAATCTTTGCAGGGCGGACGGACATAGACATAAAACGGTTTTCACCCGGCGGCACACTTGCCGTTTGTGTAAAAAAACGGACGGCGCATAGCCGTAAAACGGTTCTCCCGACTTTTACAGTTGAAATTGAAAAATTGGGCTAAAAACATTGATTTTTTCATGTTTTTAGCCTATTTTTTATGTTTTTGGTATGTACATATGAAAGTATATATGGTATAATTATCTCTAATGAGGTGATTCCCATGTACCTTCAAATCTTCAAGAACCGCGGGAAGGAATATGTTCGGATCGTTGAATCCTTCCGGGATCCGGTAACCAAAAAACCAAAAATTCGGGTTATCCAAAACTTCGGAAATAAAGAGAAACTGTTGGCTGAAAATCCCA